>CAZDMY010000384.1:0-2587 GCA_964506405.1 uncultured Dehalococcoidia bacterium
CCGCTGCAGCCGGGTATTGAGGATAGGAGCGATCTGATCGGCGATGGATTTTATTATCGCGATATCATCTTCGGTATAGTCCGATTCCTTGTTGGCCGCCTGAAAGAGGCCGATAACTTGATTGCGGAAGAGGATCGGACATGCAATGTTTCGTGAAATGGGTAAATGCCCCTCGGGAATTTTTGTGGACGGCTGGTTGTCGCATACGGAGTGTTTCTCCAGGAGTGCTCTCACCCAGGTGCTGTCGCCCCAGGTTGAGCGCGGGAAACGGATATCCTTTTGCGGGACCTGGCACTTATCCCAGACGTGGCGGGTCATGGTGGGCACCACCAGGTCGCCGTTGGTATCGATATATCCAAATGTGCCCAGCGGGCTTTCCATCGCCTCCAGCACCACATTCAGGACCTCGTAGTACATATCCTCATCCGGCAGCATGAGGAAGATACCGGCGATCCGGATCCTGAGTTCAAGCATTGCTTCAGCGCGTCGGCGATATTCTTCCTCCTCGATGCCGTGGAGCGCGAGCGAGATATCGCCGGCCACCTCTTTGAATAGACCCTGTTCTTCCTTATTGGAGGCAAAATCCTCAGGCAGCGAAACGGAGAGCAGCCCATAGAATGTCCCTCCGTGGGTGAGCCCAATGGTCATCGCCGCCTGATTGTCACAGGTGATTGTCAGCGGGCAACCTTCGCAGTCAGTAGCAGTATTCAGAATGACGATTTGATCGGGGAAAACAAGCGCCTTGCGCCCACAGGGCGGCAGGTTCCCTGCCTTCAACTGCTCATGGAAACTGTTGAACGCTTCGCCGGTATTCGAACCGGTGGCATAGATCGCCTTTCGATTGTTGTCCAGAAGCACGATCCACGATTGATTATAGCCGCGGGTCTCCACCAGGCTGTCGCATACCGCCTGGCACAGGCTCTGGCGGTCGTTTTCCACAGTGATGATCTGATTGACGTTTCGTATGGCCCGGAGAACCGCGTTCAGGTGCTCGATGCGGCTTTTGGCCCGCTTGCGATCGGTTACATCCCAGACCATTGATATTGTTAGGCCCTTTCCATGGATGGGAATGTTATGCGCGGACACGAAGGATGTCTCTTGACCCTCGCGGGCTATCGGGACATCTTCCCATCTCATCTGTTTCGGATCTCCGCTTGCGCAATCGTCGAGCACCCTCTTTTTGATCGCTTCCCTGAACTCAGGGTCCTCATATACTGCTTCCCAGAAACTGTCCCTGTCGGCAAGCGCCTTTCTGGTGGTCCGGTAGATTCCGGGGAAGTTGTCGTTCATGTAATTGAATTCTACGGCGGGATCGACCGAATTCACGGCAATGCCGATGGGAAGGTTGTCCAACACCGCTCTGGTAAATTGCTCGCTCTCGCGGAGTGCCTCCTCCGCCCGTTTGCGCTCGCTGATGTCGGTGGCCACGCCGGCAATAGCAACGGGATTGCCCTCTTCATCCTTCAGGACCGTGCTGGTCATTTGCGTCGGGAATACGGTGCCATCCCGGCGGATGTGCCCTACCTCTCCTTTATTAAATCCCTTCGCCATAACCTCACGGTTGAATGGCTCTACTTCGTTGTGCAGTTGTTCTTTGTTATGAAAGACATTTAAACTACTGCCGATGAGATCCTCCGATTTGTCATAGCCATGCATTCTTACCCAGCTATCGTTAACGAACAGAAGGTTACCTGTAAGGTCGGCTATGGCCATACCATCGGAGGATTGCTCGACGACTGACGAAAGGAATTTAATTCTTTCCTCTGCCTGCTTGCGCTCGGTAATATCCTTATCCACGCCGCGATAGCCTGCCAGTTCGCCGTTCTCATCGATGATTGGCACACCGTTAGTCATGAGGCAAACAAGCCTTCCCTCTTTGGAGAGATTCCAGTTTTCCAGGTCGACGATCGGGGCCTTTCTGGCGGCAATGCTCCGGAAGATATCACCTACCCGCTTTGCCTCTTCTTCGGGCATGATATCAAAGGGGGTTGTGTCTATAAGTTCCGCCTGGGTATAGCCCAGGATCTGCTGGACGCGTCCGGAAGTAAAAGTGTATTTTCCGTTGGCGTCGACTTCCCAAATCCAATCCCCCGAACTGTAAGCTATATCCTGGAACCTTTTTTCCGAGGCTTCCAGCATAGCCTCGACCTGTTTGCGTTCGGTGATATCCCGCACAATGGCCAGTAGATGCGGTTTACCCTGGTATTCAAAACCGCTTCCCTTTATCTCCATATCGAAGGCGGAGCCGTCTTTACGCACATCAACCGATTCGGCATAGAATAGCTCTTCGGCAGTGGCCTTTTCCACGAATTCCTTGAACAGGTGCTGATAATCGGGATGGACGATTTCCTTACCCGTCAGCCCGATCATTTCCTCGTAGGCATAGCCGTACATCTGGCAGGCGGCAGGGTTGACTTCTTTCAGAGTCCCCTCCATGTCGAAGATCAGCAAAGTATCCTTTGAGGCTTCGAATATGCCGCGGTACTGCGCTTCCTTTAAGGCCAGCTCTTCCTTCGCATTCCTTTGTTCGGAGATGTCCCTGCCAACGCAATAAATATAGGTTTGGTCTTCCTGCTCGTAAGGGGTA
>CAZDMY010000385.1:0-2581 GCA_964506405.1 uncultured Dehalococcoidia bacterium
CCAACGCTTATCTGCGATTGGCCAAGCGCGTCAAGCCTCTGCTGGGGAAGAAGTTTGGGCAAAAGGAGTACGTCCTCACTATACTGAAACAGGTTGAGGATGAGGTCTATAGAAACCCTAAACTGAAATATTATTACCCCTGGTTCGATGATCCGGCAATTGCGAATGAACGGCTGGCAAAACAGGTCAGGCTAACTAAAGACGAAAAAGCCCGGATTGAAGCCGCAGCCAGTATCTTCCGTTCTCATGTGCTGAGTAACATTTCTACATACAAGAATGATCCACCCTCAACGACTGATTGTTACATCCTCGCCTTCGGACAGGTTCGTCCGTCTATCGTTGTCACCGATGACCTCGGGATGCATCAGCTGGCTCATGATTTTGAAATGACCAAATCAGTCTGGCATGGATATGAACTGCTAAAGAAAATGTTGACAGCGAAGATGGTGGACCGGGAGTTGGTGGTTGAAATTTATGAGGCACTGGAGCTGAATAACGATCTGCCCCGTACCTGGCGGGAAGCGAAACACAGAGATTTCATGAAAATTTTTGGTCCAAACAAATAACTTTTACTCCTCCGCTTCAAACTGGTAAGTCTCTACGAAAATATTAAACAGCTCCCGAATCTGCGCAGCATTCACATGCTCGTCGAAGGCGCTAATATTAAATGCAAAACAAGCTTCGATATCCTTTCTAGATAAGTAATGCGCGTGAATAAAGGTGGCGTCAATTTGATCCTTTGGGAGTGAATATTCCCATTCTTCAGGATCAGCGTTTTCCTCCATAAACATGCTCAGACAATCATGCAGGACAGGCACCATGTGTTGCTGAATGTGATCGATCTCCTCCATCACTTGATCAATCTGCTCATCAATACTCTCTTTGTTATTGAAGAATACGGTGCCGCTGGGATGTGCAATCCGATTTCTCTGCCTCACAAACTTGGAGAACTCTCCTACCTGCTCGTTATTGCAACCAACCAGCTTAATAAAACGAAAAATGGCTGATTCCTTCAGGTTTTCAAAGAACTTAAATGGTGTCTCAGCGCTAGCCAGTTTATTTTCCACATCCCTCTGAAATCCAACCATTGCCTTGTCAAAGTCGGCCCGTCTGGCAGCGCGAATTTGCCAGACTGAGAAACAAACAAAGCTCATATAGAGTAGATGGAAGGCGAGGTTGGCAAACTCATACTTTTCAGCATTGTAGTTGGTCTCGAACGAATCCCAGAGAAAGCGAATATAGGCCTCCTCTTCCCTATTGGCGTAGGAAATGGGCAGATAATCATGAATCATAAGTGCTCTATCCATGATGAACTACTCTAGTTCACCCCAAACTCGGCTTATGGTCTGTTCAATATTGCTTTCTTCTTCAGAAATTTTTCTTTTATAATCTTCTATGTTTTTTTGGTAGCTCTCTATCTCCGCCACAATTTCTTTTTGGACATCCGGAGGGGGCAGCGGAATTTCCAATGTCAAAACCGTACTCTTGGAAATCTCCTTAAATGTTCCACCCGTCGCCATGGCTTCCATTTTCGGGCCAAGTTTTTTCATCATGTAAGCAATGTATTCAGGAATTGCCTTTGTGCTGTCTTTAATGATGATATTCTTGAATCCCTGGTTGGTCGCGAGTGGCACCCGCGCAATTCCGACTCTTCCAATGGTCGCGCGCGTTGACACGATGACGGTTCCTACAGGCAAGACTTTCGCGGATGATTTGGCCACGCCCTCTTCACTAATCGTCCGTTCGGTTCTGGTGATATTTGTTACAAAATCACTTGCCGGCAAATCGACCAGCGTCGCCCAGTTTACCCCGCCATTCCAGTAAGATTCTTCGCTCGATTTGGGAGTACCACCGCTTTCAATTGCGAATACTGAAGAATCACCAAGCTTCACCATTTCATAGGCAGTATTTGATGATTCATTACTGCGATACCGCTCGCTACTTAGACTCCATTCATCGTGCTCTCCAATTCGCTCACGGCTAACCGTCTGCACATTCTTGTAGCTGTCTATGTCAAACTCTTCCGGCTTGCCGCCCTCAATGGCCTGGCGAAACAATTTGACGGCTTTCACCGCATCGGGCAGATCGTTTTTGTCGATGGGTCTTCGCTGTGCACCGAGGTTGAAGCCGTCGTTTTCGACCTTGATAAACAGGATATCGTCGGTCTTTTTCACCATCCGTCGATCCATGACCAGGATGGAGGTCTTGACGCCGCTATAAGGGTTGAAGATGCCGGCGGGCAGCGAGATGACCGCCATCAGGTAATGCTTGACCAGCATCTCGCGCAATTGCTTGTAGGCGGTCTGACTCTGGAAGATGATACCCTCGGGCACGACCACGGCAGCGCGGCCGTTAGGTGTCAGATGCTCGGCGATGTAATCGACGAACAGCACCTCGGAACGCTTGGACTGCACGGAGAACCGCTTGTGCGGCTTGATGCCACCCTTCGGCGACATGAACGGCGGGTTGGCCAGGATCACATCACCCAGTTCGTTCCACTTCTCGTCCGAGGTAAGGGTGTCATACTCCTCGATATGCGGATCGGTGAAGCCGTGCAGGTACATGTTGACCAGTGACAGGC
>CAZDMY010000386.1:0-2560 GCA_964506405.1 uncultured Dehalococcoidia bacterium
ACCATAAAGTTTAGCACTTAAATAGCCTTATCTACAAACGAATTTCGTCTGATTCATTTTCAAGAGAAGAAATAATGTCGTTCAGTTCTTTCATTACGGTAGCGTAGGTTTTTAGTTTAGACCTGAAACGATTGCCAAAATATGCACGAACCCGGCGATACATGTGCTCGTGATATGCCTCGTGCTGATGATAGGCAACCCAGCCAAGGTCGGTGAGTAAAAGTGAAATTTCCCGGCTATCGGCTCCTACGTGCATCTTACGAACCAGCCCTTTTCGGGCCAGTTTGTTGACTGTTTGAGAGATTGCTCCCTTGGTTACACTCATATTCCGTGCCAGGGCCGAGACGTTGATACCTGGATTCAACCCTATGGCCTGGATCGTATGAATCTCCACTCGATACAGGGGAATACCTGTTCCGTAGTCATTGGCAGGGGCATGTGCAGAATTCATGCGAGTGACCACCTGATCGAGCAGAATCATCAGTTGATCAAAAGCGTATCTTTCTTTGTTCATGTAAATAGTATAGTAGCTAAACTAATATTTGTCAACCGCTGTTTTTCACCGGTGCCAAATCAATGCATCATCGCCAATTGTTGAACACGAATTATCTTGAATATTCGATTCGACAGGTAGTGATTACTGGTATGTTACGGAATTCCCTTTGTTGCTGAGAAGGGAGAGGTATGGACGGAATCGATTGAGGGAAACGCAGCACGCTTCCGCCAGTCTCGATTCTGTCATTGGACATTATTAAGTTGGTGTTCGTGTTTAAGGTCGCCGTCGACCGTGCCCCGGACTTTCTCCCGCTCTTCAGCGAAATCGAAGCCTGTCCAGATGCCGATCGAACTCAGCATGGAATCCTGGGGATGGTATTTACGAAACAGCTTGAAATAATAAGCTGATTCCTTGCAATTGATCACCGCCTGGGGGTTTTCAGCCTTAATCCGTTCAAACTCATCGTCGCTCAGTTCGCTTTCCGCCAGCCGCTCGCCCAGATCCTCACATCCGGCTCCCTGTGTGTACTGGACCTTGTACCGCCACAGGATATCATCAGGAAGATAGCCGGTTCCTTCAAACGCCTTTCTTAATATCCACTTCTCGATCAGGTCTCCGTTGTGTTCCCAGATTTTGAGTTCCGGCGGGATACGCATTGCCAGATCGATCATCGACACGTCGAAAAAGGGGACTCGCAATTCCAGGCTGAACAGCATACCCATACGGTCCGCCCGCTGCAAATTGATGTTGTGCACGCCGGCCAGAAGCCTCCGCGCTTCCGGGTTCACCCTTCCCCTGGGCAGGTGTTTCATATACTGGTACCCGGCAAATATCTCATCGGCGCCCTCACCGGTGAGCACCACCGTTACGTAATCCGCTGCGCACTTGCAGGTAAAATAGCAGGGAACGGCGCACCTTACCAGGGACGGATCATACGTCTCCAGCTTATTGATCACAACGGGCAGCGCTTCGTAGTATTCCTCTTCGGTGAAGACATACTCGTGATGCGTGGAGCCGATGTGTCCGGCCGCAATGCGCGAGGCCATGAGATCATCGCTCTCCTGGCCGGCCGCATCTTTCATCCCTACCACGAATGTATGCAGATGCGGGATGTCATCGGCGGCAATAGCTGCGACCAGGCTGCTGTCGAGTCCGCCGCTGCAGAAAGAACCCACATGCACTTCCTTATCGGCCAGCAGGCGTTTTTTCACCGCCTTGATGAACCGGTTGCGGATCAGAGTGCTCGCTTCTTCAACATCGGCCAGCATGTGTTGCTGAATCGGCGGAACCTGATAATACTGGACGAAACCCTCCCTGGGGGTGTAATAGTGTCCGGGCGGGAACTCGTGAACTTCTTCCACACCGGCCAGGCTCATGGCGCCCAGTTCCGAACTGAAATAAAGGTTGTCTTTCACATAGCCATAGTACAAAGGCTTGATCCCGATCGGGTCCCGGGCCAGCATATAATCATCCCCGTCATAGATGGCAAAGGCGAACATACCGTCCAGATCGTAAACGCAGTCGGGTCCCATTTCCCGATACAGATGAAGAACCACTTCCGAATCGGAGCCGGAGACAAATTCGTATTTGGAAAGCAGCTTTTCCCGGATCTGCTGAAAATTATAGATTTCCCCGTTGCAAATGATTCCGGTTCGACCCTCATTGGCCAGGATGGGCTGATGACCCTTGGCTACATCCACGATCGAAAGCCGTGTATGGCCGAACACCGTATTGTTGAAAACGTGAATACCTCTGTCATTCGGCCCCCGGTGCGGGAGAGCATCCAGCATCCGATTGATCGTCTCGGTATCCGCTACGCCAAAACATCCTCCAATACCACACATGATCTATTCGCCTCCCTTGAATCGGTAGCCGACATTCCTCACTGTTTCGATGAACGAATGGTCGACATCCTCTATTTTGCTGCGAAGCCGCCGGATATGCACGTCCACGGTCCGGTCCCCACCGAAGTAGTCGTATCCCCACACCTTATCCAGCAGCGCTTCTCGGGTGAGAACCCGGTCTTTGTTCAGTGCCAGCACGCGAAGCAACTCATATTCCTTA
>CAZDMY010000387.1:0-2560 GCA_964506405.1 uncultured Dehalococcoidia bacterium
TAAAGCAGGTGGAGATATTCATTGCCAGGTGATCGTGGGAGGGGAATTGAGCGCCCATAAGGGGATCAATCTTCCCTCAGGTTCAATATCTGCGCCGATCATGACCGAAAAGGATGAATCGGACCTCGCGTTCGGAATTGAACAGGGGGTTGATTACGTTGCCCTGTCATTTGTCAGGACTGATCGGGATGTAGAAGTGGCCCGCTTTATGATGAACAAACTCAACGGCGACATACCCCTGATCGCCAAGATTGAAAAACATGAGGCGATCAGCAATATTGACGCGATCATATCCCTGGTGGACGGAATTATGGTAGCTCGCGGCGACCTTGGTGTAGAAACCCCGCTCTTCCAGGTGCCGCAGGTGCAGAAAATGCTTATCCAGAAGGCCGCGGATGCCCGTATCCCGGTAATCACAGCAACCCAGATGCTCCGTTCTATGGTCGAAAATCCCAGGCCGACCAGGGCTGAAGTTACCGATGTAGCCAATGCCATTCTTGATGGAACCGATGCTGTGATGCTGTCCGAGGAAACTGCGATCGGGATGTATCCAGTCAACGCCGTGGAAATGATGGCCCGGATTGCTGCGGATACCGACTCTTCTTTCCCTACGAAACCCTGGAGGGAAAGACTGCATCACAGGGAAACCTTGACATCCACCCAGGCAGTAGCTCACGCCGCTTGCCAGCTATCCTCTGATATCAATGCCTCCGCTCTGGTCACCTGCACCCATTCGGGGAGCACCGCGAGACTGGTTTCCAAGTACCGGCCCAGGAAACCGATCCTGGCAGCTACTCCGGAAATCTCAACGTTTCGACGCATGGCACTTTACTGGGGAGTGGCTCCGGTCCTCATCGAAAAGATCGAGAGCCAGGAGGAGATTTCCAGTTACACCTATCAATGCATGAAGCAAAAGGACCTGTTGAAGCCGGGAATGAAGGTAGTCCTGACAGCCGGGGTTCCGCTTAACGTTCCCGGTACAACCAACTTGATAAAGGTAGACAGAGTCTGACAATTTACGATTGACGATTGGTTGGCGATCTAATAGGGAAGTGTAATTGTCGCCAATGGGGAGGTGTAGTTGTTGCTGACAAGAAGACACCATACCGTTCAGTGTGTTTTTCGCGTCCCTATCTGAATCTTTTGTCTGGCTTTCGGTTGCCCACCCACTGTCTTACGAGCTTGAGCAAGCCAGCCGGTACGAACGTCTGTGTGGCTGTCAAAGTCTGGCACATACGGCTTGATATCTAACAAAGGGGTTCCAGCCAGCATGTCCACATTGCTGACGTGGAGCGTGCATCCAGCAATCCGGTCGAGTTGTACGACAGACATGCCAATCGGGTTAAGCCGTTTTGGGGCTCGCGTTGCGACCAGCTCGCGTACTTCCGTATCCATGAATGGAATCAGATGGAGGTTGAACCCCTTGCTGCGGTGGAAGATGTACAGCAGTACAATGTGGGAGAAAGCGTCGAGATCCTGCAAGCCCTGCTGGTATTCCTCGAAAATCTCCACCGTTCCGCCAGCACCGGCGGCGGCAGGCTGGATCGGCATGCCTCCGGGCGGTGCTCGTACACGAGGCAACTCTTTCCCGAGAGGAATGGACAGGGATGCAGATTGAAGATGAGGTCGTCATGGGAATCGGGGTCGCCTCTCTCAGACCGCTTTCGAACCCTCTGCTTCCGTTGGCACCCTTCTGTGGAAAAACACTCCAAGAAGCAGGACAACTGCGAAAAACACACCCACATATCCTCCGATTCCGATGTTGCGAAGAGCCATATCACCGGTAACAACACCACTCAGTCCCGCCAACGCGAGAACTCCGCTCAGCACCATGGCAGCCCTGATTGAGAGAGCCAATCGACTCCCAGAAAATACCCCGGAAGCGAACAACATCGATAGAGGGAAGAATACGTCCCAGGCAAGAATATCCAATGCGTATGCCAGGGACGGCCACTTGAACGACACTAAAAGTGGCAGGGTCTCAAGAGACGAAAACTCAGTCTGCCGACTCAGTGTCAGGATAACGAAGTGAAGGGAGCAAGTAACAACCGCCACCAGGCCCATGAAGATGACTGCTGTCAGGCTGAATGCTTTGAGTCGAGGAGGAGCCCACGAGTGAACTGCAACCATCAGCGTGACCATCGGAGGCATCATCAGAATTATCAGAATTTCGAGAAGTGTAAAATATGGATCACCAATCTGCTCGTCTTGTGAATCAAGCGATGCGAAGCCTGCAGCAAGCGTGACCGCATAAACGAGGAGCAGCACCGCGACAAGGATCGCAGATACAAAGCCAATGCGACGAGCTATCGCGCTGTACTCAGCACCCATATATCACCTGAAGGCCACAAAAAGCGGCCTGACAATAATTATGTGGTCTCTCCATAAAACCCTTCAGCCGCCGAGTCAAAAGATGCCATTTCGGCCTGATAATCGGCGGATCCCTCTTCTCACCAGATCCTTAGGCGCATTTGCCTCCTGGGATGGGTTGATATCCGTTTTTAAATAATTCTACAACTACCACATCGTATATCTTTTCTTTTTCGGATATAGTGATTTG
>CAZDMY010000388.1:0-2560 GCA_964506405.1 uncultured Dehalococcoidia bacterium
CAACTTACGCCGATTATAATAATGCGTTTGCCTCGGTTCATAAGGGGGGTGGAAACGCTATCCCGGCCTCCGCCCTGGCCGCAGCACCGGGCGCGGTAGGTTTGCGCTCGGCTTCATCCGCGGGCCCGGTCGGCGATCCCGGTAAGGTTGAACGCACCCGTGAGGTCAATGACTTGATGTGGCGTAAGAACAATTACCGAATGATCGACTGCAAATGCGGCACCCGCCTGAAGATCCCGCCTAAGATTAAAAACGCTCTTATTAAATGCCCTCATTGCGGTACCCAGCATCAGGTATAAAACCAGCCAACCAACTAATCAGCCAACCAACCAACCAACTAACCAACTAACCAGCCAACCCCTCATCCCCCCGCCCCTGCGGATTGTACCGGCCCAATTGCTTCAGGATCAGAGTCGTCAGACCGATCGATACCGCCAGGATTGCAGCGCCGCCTACGGCATCCAGAATGAAATGGTTGGCGGTCGATGTGATCCCGATAAACATCCCGACAGGTAATAGTACCCCGAAAGCGCGCCCTATCCAGGAGCGCGTCATCCAGATCACGCCACCACCGATCATCAGCGTCCATCCCTGGTGCAGGCTGGGCATGGCCGCATACGGATTATAGAAGGCATTCACGCTTTTATCGTCTACGCCCCAGTGCGTATGCAAGGTATCCACATATCCAAGATCGGGGATTCCCGGTACCGAACCATCAAAGAATCGCGGCGGTGCCAGCGGGTACGTGGCAAACACGATGAAGGCCAAAAGGGCGGAGATTACAAAACAGGTCCGTGCAATCTTGTACTTCGGGCGGTGCCGCCAGTAGGCCCATATTCCAAAGAGAACCAGCGGCGGATAGTAACAATAGGTATATAACCCATTAGCAATATCCGTCCGGATTGCACTCTCCAGGAAAAATGACTGAATATCAAGCTCCCAGTATATGCCCAGCCATTTTTCGGCAGCGATTATGTCTTCGGCATTACTGAAGGCTTGTGCTGCTTTTTCTGTCAGGCTCCCCCGGGAAATGGAATAGATGACGTATACCCCGGCGAGGATCAGGATTTCCATCAGCGCATCCAGCCAGAGCTTCCGGTTCGGCGGATGCCGCATTAGAAAATCCCGGATAGTACCATTGACCCGTTTCATATTAGTAATTTTTAACGAGCATTTCCATCAGGGCGTGGCCATGCTCAACAAACAAACCGGTTCTACTGGCGGAAATCTCGGAAAATGATTCTGCCCCATTGCTTTCCAACCCCGGTCCCCATAAGACAAATGGAACCGGCTCGCGGACATGCGTCTTGATGGCGATCGGCGTCGGGTGATCCGGCATGGCCAGCACGCGCAGGTCACCTCTTGCGCGTAGTTTCGATGCGATCAGTTCATCGATCATTTCAATCGATCGTATCTTTTCGTCAACCAAAGCCTCGTGGCCGGATTCGTCCGGCGCTTCCACGTGAACAAAAACCAGATCGCGTTCCTCAAGAGCTCTCAGTGCGCCGTCCCCTTGCGCGGCATAGTCGTTGTCGATGTTATCCGTCACGCCCGGTATCTTCAATACCTTTATCCCGGTCAAATCCGCCAGCCCTTCCAGCAGCCCCACCCCGGAGGTCATCGCCGCTCTCAATCTAAACCGATCGTAAAATGGAGGGAAATCGCTGATCCCTTCACCACCCCAGAAAAGCCAGATCATCGTTGCCGGCAGCTTCCCCCGCTCCTCGCGAGCCTTATTGACCGGATGATCTTCCAAGATGCCTGTCGATCTCTCCATCAGGTCATTTAAGAAATCGCTCCCCGGTCCCTGAGGCAGGAAGCCGGCAATCGGCTTCTCCGGGATATCATGAGGAGGCGTGCACATTGCTTGCAGATATCCCGCCCCATCCTTGACAGTCAGGATGTGCCGGTACCCCACCCCTTGATGAAACCGGATTCTCTCATCGCCAAGCGATTTGTTCAACAACTCGATAAAAGGCCGAGATTCGGCATCGGTAATATGACCGGCGTTAAAGCTGCGCATCACCCCGTCTTCGATCGTAACCAGATTGCAGCGAAACGCCACCTCGCCTTTTTCAAGCTCAAGTCCCAGGCTTTTAGCCTCGATCGGACCCCGTCCGGTGAAGTAAACAGCGGGGTCGTACCCCATGATGGACATGCAGGCGCATGCACTCGAAGGTTCCATCCCTTCCGGAACGGTGATTGCCATGCCGGTGCGCCCCTCACGTGCCATCGCGTCCAAATTGGGTGTCCGGGCTAACTCCAGGCAGGTCTTCCCGCCGCGGTCATTTAGCGGCCAGCCGGCGGCACCATCCGGGATCAAGACCACATACTTCATCGGATTTGTCACTGTTATCTATTGTACCATTCTCTATATCCGGTCTGCAGGGCTTCTCACTGCCAGCGGCCCCTTGTTAAGTACGTGAGTGTAGATCATTGTAGTCGAGACGTCTTTATGGCCCATCAGTTCCTGAACGGTACGGATGTCATAACCATCCTCAAGAAGGTGCGTTGCGAAGCTGTGCCGGAAAGTGTGTGCACTCGCTTGTTTCTCGATCCC
>CAZDMY010000389.1:0-2549 GCA_964506405.1 uncultured Dehalococcoidia bacterium
TTGGAGACCGCCGCTCTTCCAACTGAGCTACACCCCTACAGCTAGGAAATTATACATGAAAAATCCTGGCGTGTCCATCACCATTTTCCCTTCCCGTTGCATTTGTTTCGTTTATTACTGTGCTATTCAAGTCATCCACGAGCCTGCTTCCGCACTCCTGAAATGAGTCGCTTCAATATGAGCTTAAGTATCCATCCCGTAGTGCCCAAAGCCGGCATCAATCCCAAAATAGTGGCAGAAACGTAAACGACCGCTAATTCATTTATAGCTAAGCATTGACTTACCGGCGATTTTGTGGTAATGTTTATACAGACTCGGAATCGACCCTTACAAAGGAAAAAGGAGGTGTCCGATGAGAGTACACGAGATGTTGGGGGTGTGGCAGGTTGATGTATGACGCCCTGCCGAGGGGCAGGGCAATGACGGAAGGTGGGCCAGGTCCGTATCAAACCAATTGGGGAGAAACAAGCGGATAAAGGGTAGCCCCCTCCGGAGTTAGGTCCGGGAAAAAGGACCTGGTTCAGATAAGGTACATTATAGAGGGTCACCGAGAAGGGGCCCTCTTTTTTATGTAAAAAACAGCCTGGCAACATCGTTGTACTGGCTCGAAACCGATAGCCTCTGCCATACGTGAATTCGTTTATCTATATTGACAGTTTCATCCTTAGACGTTACCCTTTGCATGGCAAGCATCTGTTTAGAAATCGCGGTATTGAATTTTCCTTTAGATAACAAATGCATTACTTTTACTAAGGCGAGTGAATTTTCTGAAAGCAAAGAAGCCAATTCCATGAAACAGCTAAAAGCAAAAGTAGCATCAAATACCGAATGCCTTCCCGGGATTCATCTGCTGCGAATGAGTGCACCTGAGATCGCCGCGCAATCCCGAACGGGGCAGTTTGTGACCATTGATTGCGGACCGGATACCCTGCTTCGCCGTCCGTTGAGCATCCACCGCGCCTGGGGAGCTAGTATTGAGCTTCTTTTTAAAGTGGTCGGTACGGGAACCCAGTGGCTGGCAAATCAAGGTGAAGGGAGTTACCTTGATATGCTTGGGCCACTGGGTAACGGCTTTTCGATCGATGCAGATGCACGTCATTTACTCCTTGTCGCCGGCGGGATCGGGATTGCCCCGCTGGTATATCTGGCGGAGGCCGCGGAAGCCAAAGGGCTGGCGGTTAAGTTTATCGTGGGCGCAGCCGATAGGAATTGCCTGTTTCCGGTTACGGTCAAGGATTGCGAAGTGATCCCATATACGGAGGATGGCTCGGCAGGAACGGCAGGACTGGTTCTGGATGCAATCCCAACCTATATCGACTGGGCGGATCAGTTGTTCGCCTGCGGGCCTCTACCTATGTATCTGGCTATGGCCGGTATGTCGCATCGATTCGGTGAAAAACCCGTCCAAGTGGTACTGGAGCAAGCGATGGGATGCGGCACCGGTGCCTGCCGGGGATGCAGCATCCCTACTAAAGACGGCATGAAAATGGTCTGCGCCGACGGCCCCGTTTTCGATCTCAGGGATATCGAATGGGAAGCGGTAACTGCGCCGGGAATTTTGCGAATTTAGAAAACCGGATTAATGATGATCGATTGATCCCGGTTAGCGCCGATTGAAGTGACGTCCACCGGACATCCCACGATTTCCTCGATACGCTTGATATACTGCCGGGCCGGTTGCGGCAATGCGTCATAGCTCTGTATCGCGCTGGTATCGGTTTGCCAGCCGGGCAATTCTTCATATACAGGTGTACACGTTTCCAGAATATCGGTGTTTACAGGCATGGTTCCCAGTACTTTGCCATCGAGTTCATACCCGGTACAAACTTTGATCTGCGGGAAAGTATCGAGGATATCGAACTTTGTGATCACCATGCCGGTAAATCCGTTCAATCTCGCCGCAAATCGGGCCGCTACGCCATCGAACCAGCCGCAGCGACGCGGCCGCCCCGTGGTGGTTCCATATTCTTTGCCTCGATTTCTTATCTCTTCGCCCAATTGATCAGTCAATTCCGTCGGAAAAGGGCCGCCGCCAACACGGGTGGTATAGGCCTTGAATACCCCGAGAATGTTATCGATCCGTTTGGGGCTGAGGCCGGTACCCAGGCAAGCCCCCCAGGCGGTTGGCGGAGAGGAAGTTACATATGGGTACGTCCCGAAATCGATATCCAGCATGGTACCCTGGGCTCCTTCGAGGAGAACGAACTTGTTCTGATCAAGGGCATCGTTGATGAGTGAGCTGGTTTCACAAACAAAAGGCCCCAGCCGATCGGCATAGCCACAATACTCTTCGAATATTTCATCGAACGAAAGCGGTTCAGCCCCAAACACCCGGGTTATGACCCGGTTCTTGAATTCCAGAAATCCCTTCAAACGTTTTCTGAAAAGGTCTCTGTCGATGAGTTCACCCAGGCGAATACCTCTCCTTGCCGCTTTGTCCATGTAAGCCGGGCCAATACCCTGTTTGGTGGTTCCGATGGCACTGCTGCCACGGGCCGTTTCCTCAAGTTCATCGAGCAGGATGTGATACGGCATGATGATGTGGGCCC
>CAZDMY010000390.1:0-351 GCA_964506405.1 uncultured Dehalococcoidia bacterium
CGATAGAAAGAATCGATATCCGGGAGAAAATCGAAAATGACCGGATAGCCCACCGGGACGCTCTCAACTTTAAGCATCGCGGCGCAACCGGGGCAGTAGTATTCTCGTACCTCGCAGAGATTAGGGTCGGGACACTTGGCTCCCGGATAGATTTCCTCCAGTTTGGCACGATTATCCCGAACGAAGATGAGCGCATTCAGCTTCCAATTTATACGGTAATCCCCGTACTCCTGGCCGCAATCGCATTTAACGATCCGTTCACCTTCTTTTTCAACCACATACAAGTGTTCATTTATTGGCAGCAGAATCCGCTCCGACCACGGAACTCTTTCCTGTAAAATTTCGACGTAT
>CAZDMY010000390.1:361-2548 GCA_964506405.1 uncultured Dehalococcoidia bacterium
CCGGTCGTCATCCTTCGGCCAGCTCATGATCTCCTTGACCTTCGGCCAGGGAAGTTTACCATCATAGAGGTCTTCTAAATCCTGTTTACTGTATGCCATTTGTAAGCGCCTCCTTTGTGAAATTGCCCCCACTCCCCGTGAAACGGGGAGTGGGGGAATGGGAGAATCGGAGATTATTTGCTCCTGATCACCCATTTGTCTGATTCGTTGATCATCTTCACAATTTGACCTATGATCTCGTCGTATTTGGCCTCAAGTTTGTTTTGTTGAGTTTCATCAATGTAACTGCATCTCAGTGCGAATTCAATCCATACTTGAGTTTCGCAGGATTCGGTTTCGGCGTCACTTAATTTGGCGATAAACGCGGCTTCATAGCGTCGCTTTCGCCATGCCTCTGCAATATTAGCGCATACCGACCGAGAGGATCGCCGCATCTGATCCACCATTGAATACTTCTCTTCCTGTGGGAAGGTCTTTGTGATACGAAAGATTTCCATGGCCATCTCCATGGCGCTCTGATAGACACGAAGATCTCTGTAGCTTTCTATCCTTTTTCCCATTCTCCGCTTCTCCAGGTCTCCGATTCCCCGATTCTCCCACTCGCGTTAATAACTAAACTCCTCCCTTAATCCCCAGAACGCTTTATATTCCTGCGTAAAGTTCGGGCTCATCTTCATACTGCTTGAGTACATCTCGGCAAGCAGTGCGTGAATTTCCTTGTTTTCCACTCGCTGGCGCGATTGCAGCCACCACTCCCGGACCGGCATTGCCCTGGATAGACGTTCCTGTCGCTTTGCATCCCGCAGTTTGCGGGTTTCCCCTTCATCGATACGCCATTCTTTCGACTGCTCATCGTAATCGGCCGCAACACAATAGACATTCCGGCTGATATCCTGGTTGGTCAGACCATTATCCAGATCCGCTTTTTGAAGCGCTGGTTCACGCTCAATGGGATCACCCAACCCGCCGGCCGAACCGTTATCAACAATGAGCATATCGTTTTCCTGAACCTCTACCGCCGGTGGCATGTGATCGAAATAGAAAACCTCGGCGTGCTCCTGATTCCGAAATTCCCTTGGATCGCCGATCCGATGCACCAGCGGAATACGTTTCTCAATCATATCCTGGAAGTTGTGATATCGAATCATAAACGTGTTGCGCTTGCCGCCGGGATATCCGCCAAAAAGGCCAATATTGGGCAGAATTCGATCGTGAGCACACCCGATGGCGCCGCTGCCCATTCCAGTGGTCATCCGATGGACCAGTTCCATCGTCGGCAGGGAGAGCCCGGACCGATACCGTCCGTACCCAACAGAATACGGTTCCAGGGTCCTGGACATGTACATCACCGGTAAAAAGAGCTCGAACACCTCCGCATTACCCAGATCGGTCTCGGGAGTAGCCAGCCATCCACCGGCATCCACTCCGTCACATACTCCGGTGGCGCCGGCCCCGAAAGTCCCGGTATTCCCTCCCAGCATCGGCCGCTTGTTGCCGTATTGATCGTAACCGGCCAGTTGCCAGCCGGACGACGAAACATAATTGAATACCTCCTCACGGAACCCCCTCAGATAGAATGAGGTGCCGAGCATACCGCACCACAAGCTAAAGACATCTAGAATGGATGGCCAGGGATTGGCAGTGGCCAGTTTTCGGATCTGGCTGGGATTGAAGAGTGTGTCGACGGCGGGCTCTTTTATTTCGCATGCTAACAGTGAGCCGAGATTACCCCGGCCATCATAGGAAAGCGTTTGCACCACCGCAATAGAGAGACCTCCCCACAAGCCCTTAGGGGTCGGATTGAAGGAATGCCAGCCCCACTCGCCAACACCATCGAAATCGAGCACCAGCCGGCCCTCGGGCAGTATGTCCATCTGAATGGGGATCAGCCGGATCGAGTCCTTCCTAGCCGGTAACCACGATACGGCTGCGTTTGCCATGTAAATCTCGAATGGGGATACATCCCGGTACCGTCCCGGCACGGTGCGCTGTTTGATACGAACAACCTGTGCCCTGCGTTCTTCCTCGATGAGTTCACGCATAGCCTGCTTGAAATAATCGAGTCCGAACTCCTCAATCACATTCTTCATCTCTTCGCGAACCCTGATGTTAGCCGCCACTGCACCCTTTCGATCCAGCAGGAAGAGGTCCGCCAGGTCCAGACCGATTTCGATCTTGTGTTCAAAA
>CAZDMY010000391.1:0-2536 GCA_964506405.1 uncultured Dehalococcoidia bacterium
TTCGGATTATGAAGTCTGATCTGCACCGTTTATTACTCTGGGGACTGAGCGCTGTATTTATTATGGCCTCGCTTGGCCTGATATTCCTCTATGCCCCGGCTGAAAAGGAAATGGGCGATATCCAGCGGATTTTCTATTTCCATGTCCCGCTGGCCTGGATTGCCTTCCTTTCCTTTTTCGTTGTCTTTCTGGGTAGTATTATGTATCTGTGGAAGCGTGATATCAAATGGGACATCCTGGCTCATGCATCGGGAGAGATCGGTGTATTGTTCACCACTCTGGTGCTGATCACAGGGCCCATCTGGGCCCGTCCGGTCTGGGGAACGTGGTGGATCTGGGAACCCCGCCTGACGGCCAGCCTGGTGTTGTGGTTCACCTATGTGGCCTACCTGCTCATACGAAGCTATGCCGGGGAGGCATCAAGGGGTGCGCGGTTTGCGGCGGTGGTGGGCATCATTGGATTTGTGAATGTGCCTATCGTGTATCTGGCCGTAGAACTGGGCCGGACCCTGCATCCGCCGGAACTGGTCAGCGATCTGGCTGGATCGATGTTACTGACGTTGCTGGTCAGCATCGCCGCGTTTACTGTTTTGTATATATTACTACTGAGTTTGAGTGTCTCCGGCAAACGCTTGACCGGACGCGTTTATCGATTGAGGCAAATACTGGAGGATGAGGAGCTATAATGGATGATCTGGAGTATCTCTTTGCAGCCTTTGCCGCCGTGTGGGGCATCGTATATGTATATATCATGGTGCTTTTCTTGAGGCAGAAGAAACTCCGGCAACAGATTGAAGCGCTGGAGGAAAGGATCGCAGCTAAAGACCATGAGCCCTGTTAATGCCTGGCTGTATCTGGACCGCATGGACCTTTCCCGTTACTGGCCCCATAGTGCGGGCATTGAATGGGATTCCTTCATTTTTCAGTTCAGGGAGGGCAGAACCAGGATCGAGAATGTTTCGGTTATTTCCCCCCGTCAGCGTGAGGCGTTCAAGGTTGCACTGGAAGCTGAATCCTATCTTCCGGTAATCCCTTCGATTGATGTGCCCCAACCGGTCTCGCCGGATCTTATTCGTTTCAACGATCCCGACGAAAACGCGATGGTTCTGGTTACTGCCAACAACGCCTTTACCCTGGATGTGCTTGCATCTGTCTGGGCACAGGGAACCACCCCCGCGTGGTTTCTGCTGGTAGATTGTGCGGGGAACACGGTAGATATGGCCCTGGTGTTCAGGAAATTCACCCCTGAAGTCCTTTTACAGGCGATAGAAGAAACGGGATTACCCGGGTTGGTTGCCCATCGGACGCTTACAATTCCGGGGCTGGCGGCCCCTTTGCAGAACGAATTTACGGCAGCAACAGGATGGAACATCGAAATCGGGCCTGTTTGCGCCGCGGAACTGCCGTTGTTCCTGGGGAACAAATGGCAAATTTCCGCGAGATAAAAAGGGATGCAACTTGACTTCCATTGATGGAAAGATATACTCTTTGATAAATGGAAGAGGAAATCACTCGACCATTGGGTGACGACCCGCCTCAGGTCGGTATAATCGAAGTACCCCCCTCTCCTTTGAAGAGTTTTTTCCTGCGCCATCACAAGGCTTTATACCTTCTTATGCTGGCGGTGGCCATCGGCGCCGTGGTTTCCATCACACTCCTGGTGGAAAAGCCGGATAATTTCGAGAACTACATTAAGAGTTCCGGTTATTTAGGAGTTTTTCTGATGGCGGTGATCGGCAGCTCCTCTCCGGTCTGGCCTTTGCCCGGTTCCTGGGCTGTATTTATCGCGGCCGGTTTCAATCTGAATCCCATGCTGCTGGCCCTGACGGCAGGTATTGGGGAAGCGATTGGGGAATCGACCGCATACATGGCAGGATACGGCGGGCAGGTGGTAGTGGTAAATATTAGAGGTTACCGGCGGGTGGAAGGCTGGATGATGCGGCGGGGCGGCATCATACTATTCCTGGTATCGGCGATTCCCAATGTGCTCATCAAGGCAGCAGTGATAAGTGCCGGGGCGCTGAGGTTTCCTTTCTGGAAGTTTTTCGTTTTCTGCTGCACGGGGAAGATTATTAAATCGCTATTCTTCGCCATCGCCGGATACTTTTTCTTCGATGCCCTGTTCGAAATTTTCGATCGCTGGTTCTAGCTGGAAGGGGAATGAGATGGAAGCATTAACAATAGCCCTGATCGGTCTGGTTGCATTTCTGGTAATTATCGTCATCGGATTGCTTCTGCAACAGCAGCCGAAAAAAGTGGAACTTCCCCAGATACAGGAAATGGAAGAAAAACTCCGATTTGCGCTGGCTTCCGAAACCTCCATGCGGGAGGTCCAGAACGAACTGAAAAATCTTCCCAATCAATTACTGCTCTCCATCACGCGGAGTATGAGCCAGAGAAAGGGCAAACTGAACGAACTGATGGCTACCTTTGAACTGACCCAGTATGACCGGCTTTTTTACCTCGGAGATCCGATCGATTTCATCGGGATCAAATATGGGGAAGGCATCGATTTCATCGAGGTGAAGACCGGCCG
>CAZDMY010000392.1:0-2534 GCA_964506405.1 uncultured Dehalococcoidia bacterium
GTGGTCAATGCTGCGCTGAATAGCGCAAGTCCGGTTGTTCCGGCAGTGATACGGATCGCCTCTCGTTTATCCCCCCACTTCCCCAATTCCTCTCGAAAGCGCTCGGTGAAATGAATCGAGAAGTCGATCCCTACTCCAATGGAAATCGCCGCTATGGTGGCCGTCAACATGTTCAGTGAATACCCCGCAATATACATAAATCCATACAACCAGCAAGCCACCAGAATTACCGGGATGATGGTTATCAATGCATACCGAACAGAACGAAAAACTATAAGCAACAGGGCAAAAACCACGACCCCGGCAATCAGCAGCGAACTTGTCAAGGAATCGGCAATTGCGTCAAACTGGACAACCCGCACATCCCCGGACCCGGTAAGTCCATATCGGGTAATACTATCCACACCCTCCATTCCATCTTCAAGATCAGCTTTTAGTTCTTCACGCGCCAAGCGTACGATCTCCTGCTCCCGGGTGCCCGGAACGCCGATCGACATTATGGCGGCATAATCACCCGAATCGAGCTTAACAAACCATTCGTTAATTTGTTTTAAGTTCCAGCGCAGTGTGTCGGCATCCTGTGGCAATCCGCTACTCAGCACGTAATCATACACAGCCTGTAGCTGCTGGCGGGTATCAGGGATAAGATCGCCGTTTTCGTCGGTTATTTTAATACCGGTTTCAGTTTCTATAAGCCCCGTAGCGTAATCATTGGTGACTGTTCTCCCGAGCAATTCCAGTATCAACACGTGAGGGTTGGGCTTATTATCGACAGGGCTGCGCCCGATATGCTCGTTATCATCCATCAATTCAATCGTTTTATTAATTGCCTCAAGTGCCTGGGGATCGGCAAGGTCTCCCTCAAAATACATTACGGAAGGCTCTCCCCCTTTATCCGCTCCATGCTCATCCCACAAGTCCAGACTGACAACGAAATCAGAAGAGGGATTGAGCGCATCCTCGGCGTCAAACTTAGTTTCCACATTCAACCAGCCCCAGGCGGCAAACCCGGTTATCACAACAATAATGGGTAATGTAATTTGCCAGCGATCGCTCAATCGGGTAACCATCCTGCTGAGCCTTCCATCCCTGTAGGCTTCATCCACAACGGGTGTATTCCACCCATGCCTTCTTTCACGCCAATCCTGCCAGCGCATGATTACAGTGGGTACGAACAGTCCGAGGATCCCGAGGGAAGCGAAGATGGCGAATGAAGCTGCGAAGGCAAACCCGGTTACTGATTCGATACCTGAAGAGGCGTTTGAGATGAAAGCAACTATGGTAGTGAACATTGCCAGTACCAATGCCCGGCCGACTCGATAAGTTGAATTGCCCAGTGCCGGAGCCGGTGGCTGGCCTTTAGCTTTCTCCTGACGGTAGCGAAAGAGCGCCTGGATGGCATAATCCACTCCCAGAACCACGATCGTAATCGGTACGATCAAATCCAAAGTCAACGAGCTTTTCAATCCGATGACATTGGCAAATCCCTTCAGCCAGATAATAAGCATTCCCAGTCCGGCCACTGTCACCAGCATGATAACCCATGAACGGAAAACGATATAGAGCAGCAGGGCCATCAGGCCCATGGCCACCATGAGCAACATCCCGGCCACCTCTCCTTCGTCCTCGATCTCCAGATTCAGATCGATAGCGATCCCCCACACCTGATTCTCCACTTCCTCCCCCCTCATAACCTCCTGCACATCCCGGGCAAAGCGCTCCCGCGCTATGACCTTTTTCTCGGTGCTGGCGGAAGCAGGATCGCCGTCGCCATCTTCCAGATAGTCACTTAACACCTTCTCGTCGTCTGCGTAACCCGTCACAATTAATGCCGGTGAAACCCATCCGGATTCAGTGCGAACCGCTTGTGCAGAGAGGGTTTCGATAAAGTCCTGGGTCTGAGGGTTTTCAAATAAGAAATCGATAATCTGCTTGATTTCTGAATCGGTGACCGACTCACTGGAAAGGTCGACTTGCTCGCTGCTTTTCATCCTCAGCGCAGTATCGACTGCGTCGGCTAAAGTGTACATCCCTTCAACAGTCGTACCCGCCGTCTCATCATAGCTGGTATAGAGATATTGATGCAGTTCTCCCTGGCGCAGTTCCTGCAGTCGGGTACGAAGCTCGTAAAGGTTTTGGCGAGTAAGTACATCGCCATTACGCGCTTCTACAATAAATCCCATCCAGTACAATTCATGAGGAAAAGTTTCTTCAATGTGGTCGAAAAGCTTAACCGTCTCGTTTCCTGTGGGATTGTCGCTGGCCAGTTCCGTCGGCGCCATAGTCAACCAGGGAGCTACGAACGCACCAGTCAGCAGGAGCGTTGTAATGATAACCCAGTTGGAGTAGTGCTCCAGTGCATTGCCCAGCCACCCATAGAAACCTTTTCTGCCGTATGCAACTTTCACAAATCTGCCCCAGTGCCGGTAAAAAGCCTCGCGGCGATTTCTTTCAATCTCTCGACCCCCATTATCTCATACGGGAATAGAGGCAATTCTTGAATCCTTAGGCCAGAGCATAACTTCAGAATGCGC
>CAZDMY010000393.1:0-2530 GCA_964506405.1 uncultured Dehalococcoidia bacterium
ACTGGAGAAATTACATTAAGCTCCTTCCATCAACTGCCTTCCGATGAAAACCTGGTCGGCTATTGGTCGTTCGATGACGGAAGCGGGACGGTTGCGGTTGATAACTCCGGGAATGGGAATGATGGGACTATAACGGGGACTCCTGTTTGGGAGCAGGGTATAGCGTCTGGTAAATGTTTGGATTTTGATACGAATTTTTATGTTGATGTGCCTGTTGCTGTAATCAACCAAAATGTCGGATCATGGTGCTGTTGGGTGGAGGTTGATGCTGATTGTAGTGGTGCGCGCATTTTTGCGACTGATCACACATCAGGAACAGATTACGAATTACGAACATATTGTTCTGGAGATGGCAGTTCGTTGTCATTCCTGGCCAAAAATACAGTTGGTGGAGCGGCTAATGTCACCTTTATGGCTGCTTTCAATTACGGTCAGAAATACTTTATTGCTGTCACGTGGGAGTATGACGGAAGTACGAATACTGCCTTAAAAGCCTACGTGGATGGCGAAGCTACAGGTACGGCCACCCTGACCGGACAGTTATCGGTCCCGGATACTTCTGCACAAATAGGATCATGGAATAGCGCGTCAAACCTTGACGGTAGGGTGGACGAATTCAGAATTTACAACGTTGCCCTCACCGCCTCCGAAGTCAAAGCCCTTTACCTCAACCCGTCAGGAAACAAAAGCACGTTCATCTCCGGCAGTTCGATCAGAACAGGGTCTATTCAGTCAACGAATTGGGTTGATGGCACATCGGGGATGCTTATTGATCTGGATAACCAGACGATTGCAATTCAAGATTCGACCTTCAGAAATGAAGGGATTCAGTTACAATATAATGCTGGTAGCCCAAGGATTTATGCTGGTGACGGGAACACGGTATATTTTGAATTTGATGGAACAAAATTGACTTGGAAGGCGACTAATACTGAGCTTGACAGTGATGGGAATTTGCAAGCTACCAGTGCAACAGTTTCAGGAACAATTACAGCGGTTGCTGGAACTATTGGCGGCTTTACAGTTAATTCCACAGATGGTTTATATGCAGGAACAGGGGCAACTCGTGTTCAGATGAAAGCTGGTTCAGGTATTTGGGCAGGAGCAACAGCTATCGGAGATGCTCCGTTTAGTGTCACAAATGCTGGAGTGCTTTCGGCTACGGGTGCAAATATTAGTGGAACAATTACTGTTACATCCGGTTCAGGCTTTGCAAATTTCACCGACGTTAATATAGGCATCAGGAATCAATTAATTAATGGCAGTTTTGAGGATTGGGATTCTGGAACTGCTATTAGTGGGTGGACTCGTGGTGGAACAGGTGGGTCTGTAGTTCCCGAGGAGACCATTGTTAAATTAGGAACCTACTCTGCCAAGGTAACTCGTAATGGGGCGAATACATATATTTTTCAGTATTTTCAATCTGAAAAAGGCATTGAATACTGGAAAGGTCGTACAGTTACTTTTAGTTGTTGGGCTTATGCAACTGTTGCCAGCAGAGCAAGGCTTAGAATCCTTGAGGGAACCAGTTCAGAGTCAACATATTCTTCCTATCATAGCGGAACACCAGGATGGGAATTATTGACCGTCACTCACACGATAACATCCGGCGCAACTAATGTTCGTCCTATGTGCTATGTAATCAATGATGATACTGATTGTTATTTCGATGGAGCGATGCTAGTCGAGGGAGATATTGCAGTTCCCTATGAAGATAAGCCGCCAGATCTTGCCTATTCCATCATTGATGGAAGATATATTTCGATTCTAAGAAAAAGTGCTGCCGATGATCAAAAAATAGAAATCACTACTGACTCGGTGGAGATGTATCAGGGCGGCGATAAGCTGATGGCCTTGACTGGAAGCGCATTGGAATTCTATGACGCTAGCGCAAATACCATTGCCTCTTTCGGCTCCACCGTCACGATCGGGCAGGTTGCGACAGACAAGAATAACGTTTACATCGACGCTGACGGACTGTATCTCCGGGCCGGAACCGATGGAACAGAAGATATTATCACTATCAGCAATGATGGTGTGCCGGAGATTAATATTACCAATGGCGGAGAGATAAACATTGAATCCGGTGGAATTATCACTCTTGAAAGTTCTGATGGTACTAACGTCGGTCGATTAGGATACAATGATTATAATGACAAAGCTATCGGAATCACGGTTGATGGTGGATATCAATGGCATCGTTGTTATGGTTTTGATGGCTACGATACTACATACGTTGATCTATTTATGAGCAAAGACCAAATAGCACTTCGTGCTAATTATGCAAGTACAACTGGTAGACATGGCTCTGATACAGTCCGAACGTTTATTGAATTAAGAGGTAGCTCTACTCGATCTTTAATTGGAGGTTGGACAACAACTGGCTATGTGCAACGAAGTGTTTTTCGACTTGATCTCGATACTGGGGATTTATCTTTAAATGGTTCGATAGAAATTGACGTAGCTGCTGGAAATGACCCTGTTATTATTTTCGACACGGACGGCACAGACCATTTCACCATCGGTGTTG
>CAZDMY010000394.1:0-2506 GCA_964506405.1 uncultured Dehalococcoidia bacterium
TTCAGAAATAAAAGGAGGAAAAAAATGAATACAAAATCGCTCGCTCTACTCATGGTTCTACTTGCTGGTGTCTTCTCATTCGCCATGTGGATGGGAGGGCAATCGGCACCCACGAATGCCAGTGCCCAGTTCTACCCTCAGCCAAATCAGGAGAATCCTCGAACCATCACCGTAACCGGAGATGCGGATGTGCGGGTTGCACCGGATGAAGTGATTATCACGCTCGGCGTTGAAACCTGGGATCTGGATCTGGCGGCTGCAAAATCCGACAACGACGAGCGTATCCGCCAGGTGCTGGCATCTGTTCGAAAACTGGGGGTTGAATCCAAATACATCAAAACGGAACATATCAGCATCGAACCTCGATATGAATCGTGGTATGAAAAGCAGGAATTCATCGGTTTCTTCGTGCGAAAGACGGTGGTCATCACGCTGAAGGATTTGGATAAATTTGAGGACCTGCTTACCGCTGTCCTTGAAGAAGGAGCGACCAACGTGCACGGAATCCAGTTCCGCACCACTGAACTACGCAAGTATAAGGACGAGGCTCGTTCACTGGCAATCGTCGCGGCCAAAGAAAAAGCCCGGGCAATGGCCGGTGAGCTGGATCAAAAAATCGGCGAACCGCTCGCCATCACCGAGCACCAAAGCGGGTGGTGGTCTCCATACAGTTCATGGTGGGGGTCATACTGGGGCGGTCATACAGCACAGAATGTGGTCCAGAATGCAGGAGGAGGAGGTTTTTCCGCGGATGGTACCATAGCTCCTGGGCAGATAAACGTGAATGCTCAGACAACAGTTACGTTTGAACTGTACTAAGCCCCCGCCCGCTTCGCGTTGACTGGCTTGGGGGGAATGGGATATAATACTGGTTGAAATATCCTCAGAGAGGTGAACGATGGCGAATACAGCCGGAAAACGATATCAGTGCACCAAATGTGGTGCCGAGGTGATGTGCACCCGCGGTGGTGAAGGTGCCATCAAATGCTGCGGGCAGGAAATGCAGCAGAAGTAACTAGGGAGAAAGAAAACATGGCAACGCAACTTGGGAAACGATATACGTGTACAGTATGTAACAGCGAGGCGCTGGTAACCAAAGCCGGAGAAGGTGATCTGGAATGCTGCGGCAAACCAATGGAGTTGCAGGAACCCCGCCCGCTGCCTTCATCCGACTAGAAAGCAGTAATTTAAGAACGCACTCGAAAAGGAGGGGGTCAGGCTGCCCCCTTCTTTTTTCTTAAGGAGATTAAGAACTTGGCAAAACCGTTCCATTACGGCGGACAGGCAGTCCTCGAAGGGGTGATGATGCGAGGCCCTAATAGGGTTAAGACTGCAGTGCGCAAATCCGACGGAGAAATCGTCACCCGCACAGACCCCTTAGGCCAGATCTACTCCGGCACTCTCAGAAAAACCCCCTTCATCCGCGGCTTCTTCGCACTTCTGGAAACCCTGATCCTGGGCATCAGGGCTTTGATGTTCTCCGCCAATGTCGCGGTGGAAGAAGAACTGGAGCAGGAGCCCAAACCGATCATCATCTGGATACCGGTCGTCTTTGGCCTCGCGATGGGAATCGGCCTCTTTGTTCTGCTGCCCATGTTCATTACCCACTATGGAGTCGACAGACTCGTCGATTCCGCCATTATCAGCAACCTTGTCGACGGGGTCCTCAGGATAGTTATCCTCGTTGCCTACATGGCTAGTATGTCACTTTTACCGGATATCCGCCGCGTTTTCGCCTATCACGGGGCCGAGCACAAGACCGTTAATGCCTATGAAGCAGGGGAGCCGCTGAACGTCGAGACAGTTCAGAAATACAACACCGCCCATACCCGTTGCGGGACCGGATTCCTGCTGATCGTCCTCTTTATCGCAATTCTGGTTTTCATTTTCACCGGGCAACCGGCGATCTGGATACGGCTGCTGATCCGGTTGGCCTTCCTTCCTGTGATTGCCGCATTCGCCTATGAACTGATCCATTTCACCGCCGACCGGAAAGACAGCCTGTGGGTAAGAGTGATTATGAAGCCCGGTATGACACTGCAATCGCTGACCACGCGGCAACCTGATGATGAAATGGTAGAAGTGGCCATCGAAGCCCTAAGTGGCGTACTGGAGCCTGAAGAGGAACAACAGGATATAAAACAAGTCACATGACAAGAGGCACGCAATGTTACTCCGGCTTTTCGGCCTCTTCAAGCGTGCGGTAGAAGCAACTTCGATTCCCGGTATGGCATACAGGCCCCACGGGTTCCGCCTTAACCACCAGAGTGTCCAGATCACAATCGATAAGTATCTGGCGCACATTAATGAAATTGCCGGAGGTGGCCCCTTTATGCCAGAGCTCCTGCCGGCTGCGGCTCCAGAACCAGGCCTGGCCGGTTTCCTGTGTCTTCTCGAGCGATTCTTCGCTCATATACCCGAGCATCAGTACCTCGCCCGTATTGGCATCCTGAATAATGGCCGGAATCAGCCCTTTATCATCCAGTTTCAGCATTTCTATTTCTCC
>CAZDMY010000395.1:0-2486 GCA_964506405.1 uncultured Dehalococcoidia bacterium
CAATTCTATTTGCTCAAGACCATTACTTTTTTCTCTGCCGAAGGCTCACTTGAACAAATTATTATAAGGCTTGTCCCCATTGTGCCTCATAGACTTCAAAAGTGCAATATATTGGGCTTATTGAGATTGATCATTCTTCATGAATTATTATAGAATATATTGGAAATCGGGTATATATATTGCCAATAATATAATTCACAGGGATGGATAATGGATGTAACATCAACTACTATTCTTCGGGGATTCAAAGAATACCTTGAAAAGCAGTCTGACATACAACCAATCCGGCAGCCTCACTATGCCAGGTGGGTGAGTCGGTACTTGCATTCAGTGAGCACACCTAAAGCGCTCTGCCAGCATGTTCATATCAATAGATTTCGAGAGCAACTAGGGACCAATGCAAATCTCAAAGACTGGCAAATCAATCAGGCAATGGACGCTGTAGAGCTTTTTGTGCAGGATTTCCTCCCTCAGGCTCATCCTGAGCTGGTTGAACAGGATTCTGAGCCAGATCCTTTACAAGACTGGTATCAAGTCCAACAGAAAGTCAAAGAAGCTGCCAGTCTTCGCAGGTATGCTCCGAGTACGGAATCGAGTTACATGTACTGGGTCAAGCAGTTTGCGCGATTCGTTGGTAACAGAGCACCTTCTGAGGTGGACTCAAATAACGTCCGGCGGTTTCTCAGTCATCTTGCTTTGGATAAGAAGGTATCCATTTCAACTCAGAACCAGGCCTTTAATGCTTTGTTATTCCTGTTTGCCCATGTGCTGAAAAAGGATTATGGAGATTTGAGACGGACCGTCCGGCCTAAATACAAAAGGCGCTTACCTACTGTTCTGACGCGGAAAGAAACGAAACTGATCCTGGATAATACTAAGGGATTGGAAAAGCTGATATGTCAGCTAATCTATGGTTCCGGATTGAGATTGATGGAGTGTATGAGGCTGCGAGTAAAGGACCTGGATTTCGAGCAATGCCGGATTACTGTTCGGTCCGGCAAAGGGAATGAGGACAGGGTGACAATGCTTCCTCGGATTCTTGTCCCGGACCTTCAGAAACATCTGGAAAAAGTACAGAATCTGCATAACAGGGACCTCAAACTTGGACATGGGGAAGTCGTACTACCGGATGCACTTGCGACGAAGTATCCGAACGCTGCTTATGAATGGGGCTGGCAGTGGGTGTTTCCCGCGAGAGCCCTTTACGTTGACAAAGATACTGGCAAAGTCCACCGACATCATGTTCATCAGAGCGTAATACAAAAGGTGGTCAAACAGGCCAGACTGAAATCTGGAATTGTGAAGCCTGTATCCGTTCATACCCTTAGGCATAGCTTTGCTACTCATTTACTCGAATCCGGGGTGAATATCAGAGCCATCCAGGAACTACTGGGACATAAGGATATTAAAACCACAATGATCTATACTCATGTTCTCAGCGAGACTCGAGATTCGATCATCAGTCCAGCAGATCTCCTTTAGTTTGAATTGAAAAATGAAAAAGAAATTTCAATGGCAAGGTTTGGTAACTTCAGTTCAACCGAGAATCAGGCTCAACAGATCATTCGATCAGCGATATCACAGTTACCTCGGATACTCACTGAGAATTGATGGAGCTATTGGTGGGGACAAACAAGTATTTTGGATTGGTATTGGTAAAGCAACTCAGGAAACGAACCAGTTTCATTCTGGGATTACAGCTGCAGGTAACGCATTACCTGTTTCTGATTCTCGAACAGAATCCGTTGATTATTACAAGGTCAGCAACCTGAGCACTGTTACCGCTTCCAGTGCGAAAATAGAAGATGGACCGCCCTGGCGGGGGATACCACCAAGTTTGGACGTTTATCGTGACCGTGGCCATCGCCGCTTATCATCGCGAACGTACCAATCAAGATGTATTACATGCATGTGGGGCTGTAACATGCCCGTAGTTGTTACCATTGATCATTGGAACCCTGGACAAAAGAAATTCAGATTTGAAACCTTCTGCTACGGCCCAAAGTCTTGTAGTTACTATCGGGCTGGCCCTACTCGAAAAGTTCCCGGAAGGTCGGGAATGTCATGGGAAGAGGAAGACTGGGTAGATGAAGAAATGACAAGACATAGGGGCTTAGATGACTAATTATGGGTCTCCTTTACCTTACCAGTAAATCCGGGGACATAATACCAGTTTACCGAGTACCGAGTACCGGGTACCGAGTCCACATTAGTCCTGAGTTCGAAGTTGAGAGTTCGGAGTTCGTCGTTCCACCGCCCTGCCCTCCTAGATTTCCGATTTCTCGGGAATGACAAGAAGGCGAGGCTGGTCCTGAGTGCCGAGTGCCGAGTTCACCCGCCCCGCCCTTCTGGATCCATACGGAGCTCGGCTCCTGTTCTACTGAAAACCGAGAACCAATTACACGTCACCTTGGGGCACTCACATCTTAACATAAGTCCTTATGTGTAAGTGGGGGCCTGGTTGGGAGCTGAACGGGGAAAACTAG
>CAZDMY010000396.1:0-2481 GCA_964506405.1 uncultured Dehalococcoidia bacterium
GATTTCTTTGCGAACGCCTTCCCTGAGGACCGTGCATTCCGGCACCATCATCTCGGTCAATGCCTCCATCGAAGCCTCCGCCTTACCTTCCTGAATAAACCCGATGATGGCGTTGGCAATAACAACAATCAGGATGACGATGGTATCGGTGAAATGTCCCAGCAGCGCCGTTACGATAGCGGCGGCGATCAATACGTAAATGAGCCCGTTGTTAAACTGCCGTAACAACCGCATAAGCGTGCTGGTGCGCTTTTGCTCCAACTCGTTGTAACCGTACTTGGAAAGGCGGGCACGCACCTCTTCGGAAGCGAGTCCTTCGCGATTACTCGAAAGCGACTCGAAGACCTCCTCAACCGGAGTCTGATACCATTGCATATCATTACTTGCAGTGGTTTTCTGGCTCATATGTCATCCTTTAGCCGTCAATATATTCTTAGCTGGACGAAACATTCCATAGTCGCTGGGCAATAGTCTGGGCGACTACACTCAACGGGTAGGAGATGGGGTGGGCGGTGAGCAGTGAATGGGTTCCGATCTGTGCAGTGAGCAGGGAATTCACTGTCATCCGATTTTGAATGGCAAATCCGATAACGTTGGTCAGTTCGCCTGTGCTGGCACCACCGACTACTTCACCACCCAGTATCACCCCTGAGTTACGGCTGACGATCAGTTTCACTATTTGCTCATGAGTACCGGGTAGTGTTGTGGGGTGTTTATCAATGCCGGAGTATGTGGCCGTATAGATACCGAATTTCATATCCTTCGCTCTCTTCTCAGTCAACCCCGCTGCACCGAAGGCAGTATCCCCAACAGCGGTGGAGAATATTGGTACAGTTCCGGAAAATGTCATTATGGCAGATAACTGGTAAAGGTTGACGGCGGCAATGCGAGCCTCAGCGCACGCAGTCGATGCCAGCATGATCTGGTTTGGCCTGCCGGTCATGAAGCATCGTGTCTCGGCGCAATCACCGGCGGCCAGGATATTGGGATTCACTGTCCGCATATACTGATCGACAGGAATGGCCCCCGTCTCGCCTATCGGAAGCCCGGCCTGTTCGGCCAGCGAAGTCTGAGGATAATAACCCGTAGCCACGATAACTGCATCGGCATCAACCGTCTCCCCATTGCTTAGCAGGACACCTGTAGCACGCGTATCGCCTGCAATCCCGATGGCTTCCACGCCGCATTTTACATCTATACCCTGCCTTTCCAGAATAAGCTGTGCTTTGGCCCCGATTTCAGCATCGAAGGCAATCCCCAACAGGTGGGGCAGCGATTCCACAATAGTGACTTCTCTTTCCGCTCCGCTCAGTTCATAGGCCACCTCAAAACCGACGAATCCTCCGCCGACGATCACGACCTTCCTGTAATCGCTAAGAGCAGTGACCATTTTTTCAATATACGGGTAATCCTTCGGAATCGTGAACACGTTTTCCAAATTCAGGCCTTTAAGCCAATCAGGGATTTTCGGGACGGAACCCAGCGCCAGAATCAGCTTGTCAAAATAGATTTCTACACCATCGCGGGTTTCACATACCTGATTACTTTGATCGATGGATATCACCTCGTTGGTCCTTATAGATACCCCCATTCTGTTGAGGGCATCATCGGAAACGCGTATCTGGCCTGTATCTCCGAGACTTCCATATACGTATGGTATGCTGCAGGGATCGATTGACTGGGATTCCTTACGAACGAGTACGAACCTTTTCGTCAGGTAGAAAGACTTTCCCGTAATCGCAGCCAGAGCGCCCGAAACCCCGCCACCGATAATCAACACATCGGTTCTTATCTTTTTTTCCTTTACCATATTTTCAACCCCCTTTTTTCGATAAAAGATTTCCACATACTCTGGTGTGGAAATGCAATCACAATCCTGTGCATTTGGCCCGACTGCTGTTCGTTTTTCAAATGAGACTATAGCATAGTTCATAATCCGAATAAAGCAATACTACTCCGGCAAGTAAAAGCGCCCTCTATTGGTGAGATTCCGGCTCAGGGGCCGGAATGGCATACTATATTCGATTGCCGGATTAATACGACAAGCCACTATGGCTCCGGATAAATGACCGCTTTGTACCTGCCACCCTTGACATAACATTACATCTTAAACAACCTGTCGAGAAAGGTTCAAATTCCAGGTGAAAGTACCAGCGCCACCGGAAAACGGGCAAACACATCGGCAAGCAGCAACTTTCCACTACCGGAATCGAGTTTGATTCTTTTGTGCCTGAGAAGAAAGTGGTATTCAAGCTTTGGTATTTGTACTCAAATACATACAGATAGCGCCACAAGAGGCAACATTGAGTGATTCCGCTTTTCCCCGATCGATCGGAATCTGCAGCCTGATATCGGAGATTTCAAGCACGCTTCGGGAAAGCCCGCGTGCTTCATTTCCAAGCGCAAGCACGAGTTTATCGCAAGTTCCCAATAGGGAGGGATCGGCGGCGCCCGTCATATCGGCAGACACCAGCGAAAAGC
>CAZDMY010000397.1:0-2480 GCA_964506405.1 uncultured Dehalococcoidia bacterium
CCCTCTGGATTCTGAGTTTCCTCAGAATGACATAACGTCAGGCCAAGGTTGACACGGTACTAGCCGTTCTCGCTTACGTCTTCCGTCCACCAGACCTTCCGATTTAATTATCCGAACTACAGGAGTCCTAAGCATAAAATAATGTTAACCTGGCAGTTCGGTTAATTTGTATGACGTCACCCGCAGGTTGTTTGTTCCGTCGGAAACTGTACAGCGAAAATTACCTGGGGCCGTGCGGCACTCTCAGGAATATTTCGCCGCCAATTGATCCATTTGATCCTGGGGCAAATGTTGCGGCGGCATGAACTTCAGTGCGAATACGGCGGCAAAAACCATAATTCCGGCCATGATGAGGACCATGACCTGCCAGCCATCCATGAAACTATCTTTTGAAGCCGTGGTGAGCGTTTCGCGTAAAGGTGAAGGTAAATCGGCGGCGATCTTCAGGGCAGCGCCAACAGAATCCCTGGCGGCATCGGCTGCCTCTGCAGGCAGGGCTGTGATCGATTTGATCGTGGGGTCGATATGCGAAGAATAAACTGTACTCAGGGCAGATCCAAGTGCGGCAACACCGATAGCTGCACCTACTTGTACGGAAGCACTATTGGTAGCGGACCCCACACCGGCACGCTCTTGAGGCACAGCTCCAAGGATCGCGTCGGAGCATACCGGCATGACATGCCCCATACAATATGAAAATGCAAAGAACATGGGGCCCAGCACCCAGAAGGAAGTATCCGCTTCCCACTGAGAAGCACCCCCGATAATCAGGGCAACGCCCAGAAATGCTGCAGCCAATACCCGGTTGGTCCCGATCCTCTTCACCAGCCTGGGGCTTACGTTGGCTCCGATAGCTACACCGGCTGCGAAGGGAAGGAAACGTATGCCGGTTCCCAGTGCAGAATACCCCAGAACAAATTGCATGTATTGTGTCAGCCCGAAGATCAACCCCATCTGGCCGAGCATCAGCAGCGTGACCGATCCTACCCCGGCCGAGAACCGCCAGTTACGAAACAACCACATATCAAGCATGGGATGGGGGGTATGGCGTTCCCAGAAACCAAATATGATGAACAGTAATACGGCAGCCGCCAGCGTACTGATAACGGAACCGGTCTCCCATCCCCACTCACCCCCCTTGATAAGCCCGAATACCATCAGGGCCAGTGCTGCGCCCGAAATCAATGTGCCCGGGATATCCGGTTTCCTGGGGTTAGGATCGCGACTTTTCGGTACGAAGAAATGTCCGCCAATGAGGGCAATGATAACGATCGGTACGTTGACGAAGAAGATAGCGGCCCAGTTAACGTATTCTATCAGCACGCCTCCCAGTATCGGACCCAGCGCTACGCCGGCCCCTACCACCCCGCCCCAGGCCCCCAGAGCTTTACCCCGTTCTTCCCTGGGGAAAACATTGGTGATAATCGCCAGTGTGGCGGGCATGATCGTCGAGGCACCAACACCCATTACCGCCCGGGTAATGATCAACTGGAGGGGAGAATCGGCAAACGTAGCGCCCAGGCTGGCTGCGCCAAAAACGATGATCCCGGCACGCAATATCAGGGCTCTGCCCCAACGGTCTCCAAGTGAACCCATCGTCAGCAGCAGGGCCGCGAACGCCAGAATATAGGCATCGACGATCCATTGGAGTTCAGAGTTGGTGGTGTCCAGTTCGCGCTGAAGGGTCGGGAGGGCGACATTAACGATGGTGTTGTCGACGGCGACGATCATCAGGCTTAATGCCAGAACTGCCAGCGTCCACCATCTTCGCCGATATACCTCGGATTGCTTATACTCTTCGACGGATTCGATCGGACGATCCCTGTTTAGATGACACCTTCATCAGCTAGTTGTTGAATATCAGCTCCACTTGCTCCCAGGAGTTGCCCGTAGACCGCTTTATTGTCGGCCCCATAAGGCGGCGCCGCTTCCGTGAGCGCCCCGGGTGTCCTGGAAAGCTTGATCGGAACCCCCGGCAATGGAACCATTCCCAGGCCGGGATATTCAATATCCACTATCATCTCCTGAGCGCGGGCATGCGGATCTGCATAGAAATCTGCATTGTTGTTTACCCGTCCATGCGGGACTCGAGCTTTTTCCAATGCCTGGGTAATTTCCTTAAAGGTTCGTTCTCCGGCCCACTTACTGGTGATTTCAAAGAGCGGCTGCCTGTGCTCGTAGCGGGACATATCATCTGTGAACCGTGCGTCTTCGATCAAGTCCTCCCGTTCGATAACACGGCAGAAACGTTTCCAGATGAAATCGCCGATGGCACTGATCATCAGCCAGTCACCGTCCTTCGACTGAAAGCAATCGGTGAAATTGAAGAAGCTGGCATTACCGTGCTGTTCTCTCACCAGCCCGATCAGCTTGTATTCGGCAGCGAACAGGGCGCCCCCCATAGCCGCACCGACATTGAACATGGCTACATCAACGAATTGGCCTTCCCCGGTCCGCTCTCGACTGTAGAGCGCCATCAT
>CAZDMY010000398.1:0-2477 GCA_964506405.1 uncultured Dehalococcoidia bacterium
TGCCGGGGTATCGGGTGGCGGTCCGGTGCATATGCTGCCGGCCGAAGAGTGGGATCGGGTGATAGATATCAACCTGAAAGGCACCTTTCTCGTTTGCAAACATGTACTACCAAAGATGATCGAGCAGGGATCGGGAAGCATTGTCAATATTGCCAGCATCGAGGGGATCGAAGGAACCGAGGGGGGCAGCACGTACAACGCGTCCAAAGGTGGCGTCATATTACTGACCCGGAACATGGCCATGGATTACGCTCGGAAGGGCATACGGGTGAATGTGGTCTGCCCCGGATTCATAGATACGCCGATGGCCGGGTCCGTGTTCGAGAATGAATTCCTGGAGGGATTCAGGGAAAAGGTGATCGATGCCACCCTGCTCAACCGGTTAGGCCGTCCGGAGGAGATCGCCAGCGCTGTTCTCTTTCTGGCCTCCGACGAGGCATCGTTTATCACCGGTCAGACTCTCATAGTTGACGGTGGATTCACGGTCGGCCATCGCTTTGGCATCACTCGGATCATGGGACTTGAGGATTAGTATTCCGTAATGGAGCATACACGTATGATGCTGAGTTTTCACCCTCACCTTAATCCCAGGCTGTCCGAAAACTTCAGAATAACGGCTCAGGCACCACAAAACGTAGTGCGAGGCTTCAGCCTCGCCTATTTGCGACCCTAAAGGGTCGCGCTACGAAAGTTAAAGACCATGCAATTTCGGACAGCCTGGGAGGAATGATTCTCTCGCCCCTTGGGAGAGAGTTAGAGAGAGGGGAGAGTTATTGGAGAGATTAAATGATCACCAAATATGACGAATTATTCTGCCACCAGGTTGTCTCTACCTTTGATCGTCCCGGCACCAGCGCCCGGGAATGGACTGAAAGGGCCTGGATACAGGCCCACCATGCTGGGGGTGAAGGCCATCTTGCTGCGGGTTTTGGTTATTATCCCAATCGAAACATCATGGATGCCTTTGTTTGCTTCACCATCCGGGATGAAGCCGAATACGTTGTCAGGGCATCCCGCGAGTTACGCCCGGATATCGATGTATTTAGAGTGGGGCCGTTTTCTTATGAAGTGATCGAACCGCTGAAAAGGGTCCGGTTCAAGCTCGACGAGAACGAATACGGCCTGAGCTATGATATAGAACTGGAAGGCATGTGTCCGCTGATTTTGGAAGATCCCCCTCAGCGTCAGCTCAGCCGGGGCAGGCTCAGAGAGCATATTCAGCGTATGGTACAAAGTGGTGCGCCCAGAGGCTGGATTAAGGCTGGTGAGGAGAAGTTTGAACTGGACGAAAACTGGCACGGGGAACGAGACCGGTCCTGGGGCGTCCGGGTGGCCGGGGCCGATTTTGTGGAGAGTGGCGTCCAGTTCCCGGAAATCCACACGGGCCAGCTTTTCAATTTCGTCCTGATGCAATTCGACGATTGGGGCGCGACCTTCCACATCCGTGAGATTTGGGATGAGGAATTGGGACTGGCCCGACGGTGGCACTTTGGTGGCGGATTGTTCTACCCGTTCGGCGTCGATAAATTTCCGTTAGAACTGGTGAACGTGGAACATGATTACCACTTCAACGATGAGAACCCGAATCAGCAACGGCGGTTTACCGGCGGAATGGTTCGCCTCCATGTACTCGATGGCACCATTCACGAGGTTCAGATCAAGCCGGTCAGCATCTGTTATCAGGCCCCTGGAGGATATGGCGGATTGTATAAGGGATTCATACACGGACTTTGGATGGGCTCACAGTGGATGGATGGCTACAGGCTCGACATAACCGATCCTGAAACAATGAAAGAGATATGGGGCTACTGCGATTACGGATCGGAATTTACCTGTAACGGTCAGACCGGCTATGGCACCACCGAGTTGATGGTGGTAGGCAAGTATCCCAAATATGGCTATCAGGGATACGGGACCTATGCGGGTATCACCGAGCAGGTGAATGATTCGTAAACAAAACAGGTTGCAGCGGGTAAGGTGTATATACAAGCTTGCCTGTTGCGGCCAACCATTCTATAGTTGAGAGCAAAACGAGATACAGACGAGGTGATCATGGCGGATCAGAAGGCGAACAATATCTACTGGCATAAAAGCCAGATGACGCGTGCGGACCGCGAAAAACAATCAGGACACCGCTCGTTTACCCTGTGGTTTACCGGCGTTTCCGCTTCGGGTAAGTCCACTTTGGCCGCTGCCACGGAAAAGGCGTTGTTCGACCGTGGCTGCCATACTTATATCCTTGATGGAGATAATATCCGGCACGGCCTCAACAAAGACCTGGGTTTTTCCCCTGAGGATAGGAGAGAAAACATCCGCCGCATTGGCGAGGTGGCCAATCTATTACGGCAGTGTGGCATCATTAATATTGTTGCCTTCATTTCTCCGTATCGCATGGATCGTGATAGTGCTCGTTCACTGTCCAACGATGACGGTACCTTCATAGAAGTTTTCGTTGATTGCCCGATCGAGGTATGCGA
>CAZDMY010000399.1:0-2477 GCA_964506405.1 uncultured Dehalococcoidia bacterium
GCGACCACAGTGCCGTCGCTTTTCAACCCCACCGTGTGGAATCCGCCGCCGGATATAAGGTGGTCGTCATATGTCTGCTGAGCTGCGGCGGGCAAAGGGATAGCCAGCAGGGCCAGCGTTACCGCCAGCATCGCCAAAGCGGAAAAATAGACCTTCCTTTTCATATGCTTCCCTCCGTTTTTAGTCGCGAGTCTAAGAGTCGTCAGTCGCGAGTCATTAGTCAATAGTCGTTAGTGCCGAGCCCCAAGTTCTGAGTTCTGCAGCCAGCCCCTTCGGTATTCTGTATTCCAGCTTCTGACTTCTGGCCATTCGAGTGCCCCGGATATAGTGCGCTGTTGATTGCCGGGTTAACAAAAAGGCCATCGGCTAAGTGTAGACGATAACCTTTTTGACTCTCGAATATCTAACCCTAAATGCTTAGCGATACTGTAAATACCGTTACGCGAACCCATCACTGCGTTTCCAGTTTGGCCCTGACATACCCGGACTACATTGCCCGAGCATCTGATTTTCTTCCTGTTCTCCCACAATGAACTGCGACACTTCGTCTGACGGAGCGCCTATCAGTCACCCTGGATCCGATCAAATTTTATGATATCTTAACACGTGTTTTATCTGCCGTCAAGGTATGTGGGTTAAAGTTAACAAATTGTAATAAGCCTGCTATGAGACAGCACTGAAAAAGCAGGTCCGGGGTTTACGAAAAAATAGGGAATCCGGGAACAAGGCCTTGTTTTTTTGTGTTTTCCCCTCTTTTGAGCGAATGAGCCAGTAAACACTCTCGCGATGTGACGTTCCACGATTGATGAGGAGATTGCCACATCCGCCTCCGGCGGACGGATTCGCAAAGACAGCCCTTAATCGTGTCATTCCGGACCCCGATCCGGAATCCAGGTGGTAGTGGGCGGCAGTTTACCGATTCGGGTATGACTCCCTCCACCCGACCCCTCTGGATTCTGAATCAAGTTCAGAATGACAAGCCTGGTAATCAGTTGTCATCACGAGCAAGCCATAACCATTATCATATGTCATCACGAGGAGGCCGGCAGGCCGACGTGGTGATCTCCCTGTTCAACCGGAGATTGCCACGCCCGCTATCGCGGGCTCGCAATGACATACCCTATTCAATCGCTGATTACACAAAAAAGCCACCTGGTCAACATTACCCGGCGGCCCATTGAACGAACGATAATCGCTGAAGAATCGAGACCGGCGCTGAGGGTGGCTTCTAATGGATAGATCCCTGCCCCAACCCGCTATCCGCTTTCTGATATCGCTTTGCGTACCCGAACACACCTGCCCGGGAACATGATGTAATTATTATCGATGGATAACGCTTAGTGTAACACGTGTTCGTAGTAAAAGGGTAGCCCGGTAATCGCTTTATACTTGATAAAAATCATGAAATCTATTTGTTGTCAAGGCATATGATTTGAGATTACGTCATTATATTAGGCAACTACTGTAATAATAGGAAATCCAGCAGTCGGGTATGGCTTTTACACCTTAATGTCCAGACGATACATGGAAACTTAGCATTCCATCCGATTATATCGGCAACCTGACGGAATGTTGCATCGTATACTTGATACAAATAGAAAACTGGGGACAAAACTGGGGACAACCTCGCGCGTACTCGAGGGACTCAGGCGCACTCAGCGGACAAATCGCTGGACCCAAGCGTAATAAACGAATTGGGCGAACAAAAAACAGGTAGATTCGGAACCGAGGGTCGTGGGTTCGAATCCCTCCAGGCGTGCTAAGGTTTTGTTAACCCTGCAATTGTGAAAGGATGTCATTATATGTCATGTCATTCCCGCGAAAGTCGTAGATGCGCAATGGCGGAAGGACGGAATGGCATATCATGTTTAGTCGCCGGTGTAATAGCTACTTGAATAATAGAAAACGCAGGCAGAAAACAAAGCGAATCTACCCTCGGTTGCAGCCGAGGGCATCGCGCTCATTTTGATAAAGCCCTTTGATTTACGGGTTATCACTTCGCCTTGCTGGTTTTCTGGGCCTCGGCTTTCAGCTTATCAACTTCTTCTTTGGTGAAAAGCCGCCAGCCGTTTCTGTCCTTCAAACCAACATCCGGGATAATCCCTTCTCGAATCCAGCGAAAGAGCGTTCCCCTTGATATGCCTGCCATCTCGCAGGCTTCCGAGGTAAGGTAGTAGGTCTTGTTTCCGATGGTTACTGTCTTGCTTTTTGACATTGATTTTCCTTAGCTCTTACCGATCCTGAAGACTTTTGTGCCGCACTTGGGACAAACACCTTGCGTTGCCGGCTTGCCGTTTTTCATCTTGATGGCCTTGGGATTTTTGATCTCAACCTTCTTCCGGCATTTCATGCAATAGGCTTCCATTCGTTCACCTCCCTTTGACACGAAGGATACACGAAGGGAGAGCAAATTGTCAAGTGGTACTCTCTTCCAATGGAAAATGAGCCTGAAGGAGGGAATGATTTCCAATGGTGGA
>CAZDMY010000400.1:0-2477 GCA_964506405.1 uncultured Dehalococcoidia bacterium
GATCCACCACCGGCAGCCGGCGGATACCCTTTTCCAGCATTAATCGCTCCGCATTTCAAGTATCATTTGAATCCTTCAGAGGGTACGATGATGGATTTAATGCCTTACTGAGCCGCGGAACAGCAGGAGCGGGCATCTGGCTTCGTGCAGTACGCGGTCGGCAACGCTTCCCCAGGCAGTCCGGACGATGCCCGATCGGCCGTGTGTTGACATGGCGATCAGATTGAAGGGAGTTTTCTCGGAATATTCGATGATCTTATCGGCCGGTTTCCCCATCAGGACTTCGAGTTTGGTCTGAATGCCTTTTTCTTCCAGCTTCGCTTCGATCTTTCCCAGGTATTCTCGAGCCCCCTTTCTGAATTCCTCGCGCATGGCCTCTACGTGTTCGGGCCAGGTCCGCTTCATACTGGCCTCGGGGTAATCCGCGGTAATCAGGGGCTCCTCCACGACTCGTATGAGAAGAACATCGATTGACTGAACACCCCGCTGTTTTGCAATCGCTTCCACGTGAGGAAGGATTTCCTCGGCCAGTTCGGATCCGTCCAGTGGAACCAGTATGGTCAATTTCGGCCATTGTTCATATATCTGCTCGTCCGGCATACCGGCCCGCACCAGCCACACAGGAACAGGAGCCGAGCGAAGGACTTTGTCCGCAACGCTTCCCAGCAACCAGCGTTTCACTCCGGTTCGTCCATGCGTTGCCATGAGGATCAGGTCGATATCGTCCTGCTCTGCGCAGTTGAGGATGCCCTCCGCCGCATCTGCCACCTCGACGTTTGCCCAGGCATCCACGGGCTTCTCGGTAGATGCCATACCGCTCGCTGCCTGAACCGCCCGAGCCTGCTCCCGGACCAGTTCGGCCTTTCGCTCGACGTATGCCTGGTGCATGTCGAACGATTCTTTATCACCAGGATCGCAAACATGGAGTATCACCAGGTCGGAATCCAGCCGGCCGGCGATCTCCCTGGCATAATTAAATGCCTTTTCAGCCAGTTCCGATCCATCCAGCGGGACCAGGATTTTCTTATACATTGCCAATCACCTCCAAGTGGCCTTAACGGGGTATCAATCGACCTTGTCCTGAACTTCCGGCTCCGGCATCCGCACCAGCAGCAACGGTGTTGTTCCGCCGTTTAAAACTTTCGTAGCCACACTGCCATAAACCCAGCGATCAATTCCTGACCTGCCGTGGGTACACATGGCTACGAGACCCACGTCATGTCGCTGGGCCTGTTCGATGATCTCATCACCAGGGTCACCGATGTCGGTGGCGGCAGTAACAGGAAATCCCTTGTCAATCAGACGTGCCTTTGTCTCTTCAAGGTATTCCCGGGAATCCTTCAATTGGGCCTGGATAAGTTCGTCGGAGGCCTGGCTGACTCCGTAGGCGCCTTCCGTACCGACCGGTACCACGTACGTTTCGCGTGGCACGGCCCGAAACAGGATCAATTCCGATCCAAATTCCTTTGCCAGAGCTTCCGCATGCGGCAGGACGCTCTCGCCTGTGATGGATCCATCCAGCGGAACCAGGATTCGATTGAATATTCCTTTGGCCCGGACATCGGGTTGCGCGCTCTTTGCTCTGATGAGCAGGACCGGTTTCGTGCTTGCGCGCAGGATTTTATCAGCTTCGCTCCCCAGGACCCAGCGAGCGAGCCCGGAGCGTCCGTGGGTGGCGATGACGATCAGATCCGCCCCCTCCTGTTCCGAGGCATCGATGATTGTGGAGGCACAATGCCCGAGCTTTGCCTCGGATATTACTTCGATGTTCTCTTTGCCTAATTCTTCTGCGATGTGCCTCAGGTACTGGGAAGCGCCGGCTCGCCTTAGCTCCGGATTGTCGGCAAAGGCGTACATCGGATCCATTTCCGGGCAGACCGTGATCAGGATCAGTTCCGCCTTCAGCCTGCTGGCCAACCCTTCTGCGTAGGGAATGGCGACTTCCGCCAGTTCCGAGCCATCCAGCGGCACAAGTATTTTCTTATACATAAGCCCGACCTCCTGTAATCGACTTGTCTTTTTTGTGGTGAATTACTATAGCAACTGGCTGAACTGGCAGCATCGCCCAAACGGATATACTTGAATGGCCATAAGGGGGATGACGACTAGTACAAAGGGGCTTTGTTCGTAAGGGGGCAGGAGTCATCACGAGGAGGCTGGCAGGCCGACGTGGTCGCTAGATGCGCCGTGGCGTATGATCTCCCCGATTGATTAGGAGATTGCCACGCGCGCTACGCGGGCTCGCAATGACAGCCCCTTATTTCGTGTCATTCCGGACCCCGATCCGGTCGTAGATGCGCCTAGGCGTGAATCCAGGTGATGAGGTGTCCCCCTTCTTCCCCTCTGGATTCTGAATCAAGTTCAGAATGACAAGCCCGGTAATCAAGTGTCGTCACGACGGGGCCGGGGCTTTTTTATGATATGTCGTCGCGAGGCGCGATGAGCGCCGTGGCGACCTCCCTGTACAACCGGAGATT
>CAZDMY010000401.1:0-2476 GCA_964506405.1 uncultured Dehalococcoidia bacterium
CTTTTATTTCTGAATAATGTTCTGATGGAGCATCTGCCCCTGATCATCCACGGACTCATTGACCAGGGCGTTCTGGCTCTCCCGTTTATTGTTGGCGTTTTCCTGGTATTTCTGGAGTTGTTCGGAATTGGCCCTGCTGGCCTCACGGTAGAAATCCATAATCCGGGCTTTAGACGGTGGGGAGCTCCCTTCGTCTTCGATCCCGATGATATCGAGTACGCTTGCCTTCAATATTTTTTCTTTAAGATCGTCAAATAGAGCGGGACTACCGAAGATATCGATGCACAGGATTTCCCCGTTGACGGCGATGATCATGCCGGCCACGTTCTCCTCTTCCAGTTTCGGGAGGATCTGGCGGGCGAATGCTTTATAGAGTTCTTGAATCTCCTCGTGGGTCAAAGCTGCCCGGTAGGTTCCGGTGCTGGTCTGGGCCTCGAGCTGGGCGTTCTGCTCCGCCACCCGGTTCCAGACATCCGATTGCGCCATGAACTGCACTGCTTCCCTCACCTTGTTGCTGCCCATCAATCCGCCGGAGGTGAATTGGCTGGAAGTCCCGTGCCAGCGCCCGCTCTCTACGCACCGGACCTTTACTTCTATGGTTTCACGCGGCGCAATCACCACGTCGTGCGCGATCATGCGGTCCTGCTTGCCGCCAAATATCACTTCACCAGCGCAGATGTAGATTGACACATCACTTGTATTCCGAATGATCACGGCTGGAACCGAGCCGCCGCTTTTTTCAGTAATAACAACCACCCCCAGTTCTTCTGCAGCGTCCAGCGTTAGGAATTCCTGCATTCTTTCGGCAGCCGCCAGATAAACAGGAAAGACCGCCAGCGCGCCATACGTGATTGGTTCACCAACGGAATGCCTTTCATCCAGGTTGAAAGGGAATTCGCTTTCGGGTTCTCCGGGTTGCGTTCCGAGCAGCGCCGATATGATGGCCGGTGAGCCTCCTTCATGCTGAAGTTTGATGATGTCATCGGCACTCAAATCCGGCGGCAGATTGTGCTTTGCAATGTAAGTGAGAATGATATCTTCCGCGATATCCGCTTTGAGAAGCTTCATGACTTCCATAATAGTCAGGTGACCATTGCCGGTCTCTTCAGCCGACGATTTTGCACCGATGCAGCCGGTGGTTCCAATTACCAGAACCAGGCATAGCAGCAATCCGATAATGCTCGCGTTCTTCATGCTTTCCTCCTTTTTTTGAACCCTGGCCAGGTTCACTGGATAGTACGAACTCGCTATCCAAGGAAGATAGTAAACGATGTGTGTGACCGCAGGAGGGCGCAAATGCGGCAAGAATGGGATATCAAGAAGGCAAGTGCTGGACAAAAGCTTAGAGGAAACGGATCAGGCAACAGGCAGTGTAAAGCTGACAGTTGTGCCTTTCCCTTCGGCGCTCTCTACTGTCAATTGGCCCCCGTGGGCTTCCACGATGGCTCTGGCAATAGCCAGTCCGAGCCCGGTCCCACCCTCTTCCCGGGAGCGCGCTTTATCGGTGCGGTAGAAGCGTTCGCCGATTCTCGAAAGGCTTTCGGAAGGGATGCCGATGCCTTCATCGATTACCTGGATTGCTGCGGTGCCATCGTTTTCAGCAGATGCTGAGATGGTTATCGATCCGCCTTCATGGGAATACTTGATGGCATTGTCCAGCAGGTTGAGCATCACCTGCCGGATACGGTCGGCATCCGCCCGGACCAGTGGTTGGTCTGCTGGTAATTCCTTTTGAACCGTAAGCCCCTTTGCCTCAATCTGCGGTGTCAGTTGTTCGACGGTTTTATGTATAAGGGTATCCATCGGGATTGGCTCTTTGTGCAACTCCAGTCCCTGCGAATCAAACCGTGAAAGAAGCAGCAGGTCATTAACCAGCCGTATCAGCCGATCGGTTTCCCCTTCCATGGTATGAAGAAAACGGTCCCGTATCCGGGGATCTTCAATGGCCCCGTCCAGCAGGGTTTCCAGCATGCCCTTGATGGAAGTGAGCGGGGTTCTTGCTTCGTGTGAGACGTTGGCTACGAAGTCGGTTTGCATCTGATGTGCAGACTGTAGTTGGGCGGTCATATCGTTGAAAGTTCGGCTTAGTTGCCCGATTTCATCCCCGGAACTAACCGGAACGCGCTGACTGAGGTTGCCGGCGGCAACCGCCCGAGCTGCCAGAGTCAATCGCCGGACCGGATTGGATATGGCGCGAGAAAGTAACAGGGCAACGACGGCGGATAATGCCAGCGCAATGCCGGCGGCGATGAGCAGACGGGTTTGTAGATCGCTCAGCACGGCCGCGACATCATCGAGCGGCTGGCTCAGGTAGATGACCCCTGCCAGTTGTCCCTCGACCACAGCCGGGAAGGCCAGATGCATGGCATCATTGCCGGTTTTCTCAGTTCGGCTGGCGATTTCACCGGATAACGCACGAGCAATCAGGCTATCGCTGCTCAGATTCTCTCCCTGTTCCTCCTGAAGCGAATCTATC
>CAZDMY010000402.1:0-2467 GCA_964506405.1 uncultured Dehalococcoidia bacterium
GAATGCACGGTCCTCAGAGACGGCATTCGGAAAGAAATACCGGCTCGCGAACTGGTTCCCGGTGATATTGTCCTACTTGAAGAAGGTGATCTCATTCCCGCCGACCTTCGCCTCTTCTATGCAAGAAACCTGAAAGCAGAGGAGGCCGCCCTCACCGGCGAATCTGTACCGGTCGAAAAGAAAACGGAGGCCATATCCGGATCACACCTGACTCCGTCCGATCAGCGCTGCATGGCATTCAGTGGAACGTTTGTCTCTACAGGTTCAGGGAGAGGTGTGGTCGTTGCCACCGGTGAAAAGACGGAAATCGGCCGTATTGCTGTGCTGATGAAAGAGACCTCCAGCGCCAGGAATGCACCACTGGTTCGGAAGATGGCACAGTTTACCCGCTTGTTAATCATTGCCATTCTCATTCTGGCTGCTATTAATCTCATAATCGGAGCCCTTATTGGCAATTACGGCATTGCCGATGCATTCCTTTCCTCCGTGTCACTGGCCGTTGCCGCCATACCCGAAGGACTGCCAGCCATCCTGACCATCGCCCTCGCTTTTGGCGCCCGGACGATGTCTCGCCGGAACGCACTTATCCGCAAGCTCCCTGCCGTTGAAACCCTCGGTTCCACCACCGTGATCTGTTCCGATAAGACCGGTACACTGACCAGGTCCGAGATGACCGTGATCCATGTCTACGCAGGAGGAAAAGACTATCAGGTGACCGGCTCCGGATACCAGCCTGACGGCCGGTTTTTCGCCGGAGATGAGCCGGTGACCCCATCGGAGGAGATGGATCTTTACCGGACCCTTACCGCCGGGCTCAGGTGCAATAACGCCCATCTCAATGATACTGACGATCGATATGAAGTTCTGGGCGATCCAACTGAAGGCGCTTTGCTGGTCTCGGCCCGGAAGGCAGGCGTCCCCGACCAAGCCGTCAAGCTCGATGAAATACCGTTTGATTCCGAAGTCAAGTATATGGCCACCCTCCATCAGGATTCGGAGGGTGCCATCTTGTACGTGAAGGGTTCTCCCGAAGTGATCGTAGGTATGTGCCAGGACCAGTCCATTAAAGGGAAAGCCGAACCGATAGAATCCGAGGTCATCCTGCAGAAAGTCGACGAAATGGCTGGTGAAGCACTACGTGTGCTGGGTATGGCATACAAGCATATCTCTTCAGACCAGAAATCCGTTTCCCCCCAAGACCTGGATGGAATGACGTTTCTCGGCCTTCAGGGAATGATCGACCCGCCGCGGGAAGAGGTGATTGAGGCCATTTCCCATTGTAAGCGAGCCGGTATCCGGGTGGTGATGATTACCGGTGATCATGCCCTGACCGCCGGGGCCATCGCCCGGCAGATAGGGATCGCCGATGAAAACAGTGGCGTGCTCACCGGGCAAGACCTCTCGCATATGAGCGATGATGAACTCTATGACCAGGTTGAAACGACCTCTGTGTACGCCAGGGTATCGCCGGAACATAAATACCGGGTGGCCCAGGAATTACAGCGTCACGGACACATAGTGGCCATGACCGGCGATGGGGTGAACGATGCCCCGGCGCTGAAGGTAGCCGATCTGGGCATTGCGATGGGAATCAAAGGGACCGATGTTACCAAAGAAGCAGCCGACCTGGTCCTGATGGACGACAACTTCGCCAGCATCGTGGCCGCTGTCGAGGAAGGCAGACATGTCTTCGATAATATCCGCAAAGTGATCCTGTATACACTTCCTACCAACGGCGGACAGGCGATGCTTATACTCGGAGGAATAGCCCTGATACCATTCTCTTTTCTTTTTGAAAACAGACTTCCCCTGGAGCCCATACACATTTTATGGATAAATTTGTATGATGCCGTGGCGCTGGCCTTACCACTCCTCTGGGAACCCAGAGAGCCGGGACTTCTGGACCGGCCTCCCCGCGATCCGAAAACACCCATCGCGGACAGGTTGTTTTTCCGAAAGGTGGGCCTGGTTTCACTGGTAATGGCCGCTGCGGCTTTCGCGGTCTTCTATATATACGGGTCCGACGCCGTCTCCGGTTCATCCGTCGATGAGGAAAGATTAACTCAGGCACAGACAGCGGTGTTCATGACCGTGACGATGGTGCACGTTTTCTATCTCCTTACGGCACGATCGTTAACGAGGAGCGTTTTCGGAATGAATCCCTTCTCCAACCGCTGGATGAACATCGGGATACTGGCCACGATCGGGATACAGGTCCTCATCGTTTACGCGCTGCCTCACCTGGGATTCAATCCTCTCAGAACCGAGCCGTTCCCGGCCCACTGGTGGATATTAATCATACTGCTGGGTCTTCCGGGCTTGCTCATCACCGAACTGGAGGAGTTCGTGGTGGAATCATGGAGAAAGTTCCGGCACAAATAAACAACCCTGTCCGATCATCGGTATGTTAATAATCCGGCAGCATTTAACCATTTGTTAACAACAGGTTAATTCTGGATTAATAGAC
>CAZDMY010000403.1:0-2463 GCA_964506405.1 uncultured Dehalococcoidia bacterium
GGTGATTGCGTCGATGTTGATGTGCGGGTCGTCAACACCGGAAATGAAGGTTTGCGGGATGTACGGCTCTACAGCAGCTTTCCAGGCAATGAAGACTGGACCCATGACATCCCGGTAATCGGTCCGGGCGAGGAAATCATCGCCACGTTCCAATACTGCGTACCCGAAGATGAAACCACGGCCATTTCCGGTTATGTGTGGTTTGAAGAATTGGACGAAGAGTACGATCCGCCACCTGCCGAGTCAAACCTCTTCAATATCGACATCACCCGATCGCTCCTCAATGTGGATGCCAAGGCAAACGGGAAGGATGAAATATTTGTGGGCATCGGCTGGGATGTGACCTTCAATGTAGACTTTGACCAAACGAACTGCACGAATCCCCGATACTTCTGGGATCTGGGTGACGCCAAAGGGTTATTTAATGACGCAGGCGGCACCTATTCATATGATGCAGGCGGCACCTACAGGGCAAAAGTGCGGGTCACCTGCGATGAAGGATATGAAGAGGACATCGTCAAGGTGCACGTGGTGGACGTGGAGATCCTGGTTAATCACACCCTGGACGACCCGGATGTAGATGGAGACGACGGCGAACTGGATGACGTGGTTCGTCTGAAAGCGCCGCTGCCAGAGGGATATCCAACAAGGGTTTTTACAACCCCGTGCTCTGTGAGACTCAAGCACCCTCTGGAGAAAAGTCCCTGGGTCATGTTAATGAGCCCTGAGGCGAAAGTCGGTTTTGCTGATGCTGGTGCGGTAGATCCCATAGCGGAATCCTTTAGGGAATTAACCCTCCCCAAAAAGGGAACTGCAATCGATCTTGCCATTACAGGTGAAGTGGGCAGCCAGGAACTTAATGGCGCGTCAATAAGATTGTTTCTCGAAGATCCAGGCCCCGCCATTGCTGAGGAAGATGTTACTGTCTTTTGGTTTGATGACGCTCATATCGACATCGAAGTTGGAGGCGAATTCAATATCTCTCCTGATTTAAATATTAACCGTGATGCGGGATACACCACACCAGACTCAAGCAGATCCATCATGAAAGCAAATTCACCTACAGAGCAATGGGGTGATTGGGCAGTGCTCATGAAGGCCAGGGCCACCATCCGACCAGACGGATTGGACTGCAGTGTTCCTCCGATAAAAGATATTCGGATCGGTATTGCCCAGAATGCCAGTGATTGGGAGGTCGTCTATGAGTATTCCGATCCACGGATTGTTTTTACCACGAGCAGTGTCCCCTCTGTTGATGTTCCCGCGAGTAAACGTATGACTGATCGTTGGGAAGGGGTAGTGCCGGAACGATGGCTTACCGACACGAATGCGGGAAATGATCCACTCTACCATAAGTGCCTCTGGCCTGATGGATTGGATGCGCAATGTGCCAACGTACCGGCTATGGTGAATAAACTGCCTACCGGATGTTTTGATTCCGGCCAGGATCTGAGCGCTTTCACGTTCGTTGACAAGTTTGGAGCAACGCTCAACGGAAACGGAACATGGTTAGTGGACGGCCCCACTGGGCCGGTCTGGGAAACATATCCCTGCGAGCGTTGGGGCGAATATGCAGCACTCACCGACCCGGCTCTTGTGGCATCGGGGCCTGACGGATCAGCAGTCGGGGCCTACCGGTATTACAAGGTTCGGGTCTTTAGGAAGGAAAAATTCCGCACCTGGGTCGTGACGTACTACCGGGAAAATATCGCTGAAGATCCTTTCAACTCTGCAGACCTTCCAGAGGAAATCATCCCATTACGGGAAAACTCCTGGGAGTTGGATCTTGATTCAGGAACATATTCAGCGGGAACCCCTGATTTCACTGGCGGGGGCCAACCCGATCCCCAAAAGCTGAGAGCAACAACGCCGGGACAGGATTACCCTCCCCAGCATCTTCCTATTACGGGCGAACCGTTTCCCAACACCACCGAGGTCGAAAGTTCAGAGTACATCGATTTTGGAGGCACGGTCACGCTACAGAATAACCTTTTTACCCCATAACCGGATTTCGCAGTAGGAAATAACGGTGATGCGGGAGGCTTAATGATGATAGACGGACGCAGAACAGTTCATGTGAGAAATTCAGATAATGCCCTTGTCACACTGGTGCTTTTTGTTTTTTGGCTTTTGATCGGAACAGCGACCGTCCTTGCCGGCGATGGCCGGTGGCTTGCGCAGGAGCAGATCCTGCTCTATGGTCTGGGATTGAACGTGGAGCCTGCACACCAGACCGTGCCCAAAGACATTGCCACTATCGTCAGCACCTATCTCCAAGCACCGGATTCGATTCCTGACGGGACACCGCCCATACCGGAGGACGCGGAAGTCCGCGCCACCCTAAGGGGTCCGAGTCTTTCTCAGCCCGTGGAACTGGTCACCCGGGTCAACGAGCACTTTGAAATCCAGCCCTTTCAGTTGGCCGGCATCCACACGCTGGAAAACATCCGCGTTGTGCACAAC
>CAZDMY010000404.1:0-2459 GCA_964506405.1 uncultured Dehalococcoidia bacterium
GCAAGGTGATGGCCCTGGCGGATTACGCCTATCCGATCCCAGATTCGGAAAACCCCCTTCTCGGCTTTATCACCGTGGACGGCCTTAAAGTCAGGAACAAGTACGGCAGTCTAAGGATGTACCGGGAGCTGAAAAATGTTCTGTGGAAATTTCCTTCCGAGGAATTTGCCTATATGGCCCAAAGAACCCTGGAAGTGAAAATCCCGCTGCTGATCGCGAACGCGATCAATGCAACCGGTTTGAAGAAACTGGCCTACTCGGGCGGCGTGGCCTCAAACGTCAAGCTCAACAGGCTGATACGGAAGCTGCCCGGCCTGGATAATTTCTTTGTTCTGCCCCATATGGCGGATGGAGGCCTGGCTCTCGGAGCGGCGATGCACCTTAACCACCGTTTGAACGGTGTGACCCGATACACCTTTCGGGATGTTTACTGGGGGCACTCTTATGGCGACGAAGAAATCCGGCAAGCGTTAATGCGCTCCGGTCTTAAATTTAAGCTGGAGAAAAATATCGCGGCCGCGGCCGCCCGCCTGATCGCGGCCGGCAATATCATCTATTGGTTCCAGGGAGCGATGGAAGCCGGCCCCCGGGCCCTCGGGCACAGGAGCATTCTGGCGCTGCCGGGATCCCTGAAAATCAAGGACACCCTCAACCGGGTTCTGAAGAAGAGGGTATGGTATCAGCCGTTCTGCCCGTCTATGCTCGAGTCCGACGCCCGGGAACTTCTGGAGGACCTGGGAGCCGAGCCAAACCGGTTTATGACCGAGGCCTATATGGTGAAAGAAGATAAGCGGGAGTTGCTGCAGGGGGTTATCAACATAGACGGTTCCTGCCGTCCCCAAATCGTCCAGGAAGGTGGTGGCTTGTACGCTGCCTTGCTGACGAATGTTAAGAAGCTCACTGGATTGGGAGTGGTTCTCAATACCAGTCTGAACATTCACGGCGAACCCATCGTTTGCACGCCCGATGACGTCCTGGATATGTTTGCACGAACCGATGGGAATTACCTGGCACTTGGGAATTACCTGGTCACCAAAACCGAAAGTGCGGACGTGATTGACTAGCCGATCTATATGATGCCGACCGGCAGGTCCAACTCACTTGCTTTACTGCTCCAATCCCCCCAGAACCATCAAGGAAGTCGAGTTATGAAAAGATCCGGCCCAAACGAGCGAATCAGGCACTTCGTGTTTTTTGCTGCCGTTTATCTGGTGGCCCTGATAGCGCTGATAACGTGGTTGAGCAATAGCGACGAATTGCAGATCCGTGATCTGCTGATGATCTGGATACCGAGAATACTTGATATCAATATGGTCTTAATAATAACACTGACAGTCTTTAGCGGTGCGGCCATAAGGCCATTATTCAAGGAACTAACTGGCAAAACACGGTGGCTGTTGGTGTCTCTGGCTGTGCTTGGGGTGATTGTGGTTGCGACTGTTCCCGCAAAGACATTCAGGATTATGTACGACGAACATATCTATATGAACATAGCACACGTTATGACTTGTGAAGGCAGGTCGGCGATGTGCAATGAAGGAAAAATCGAGTTCGGCGACCTGCAAGGCCGGAGGTTCGAATATTACAAGTCGCCCAACAGCTTCCCCTATCTGATCAATCTGGTTTTCAGGATATTCGGGCCGAACGAATGGTTGGGCTTCGCCTTGAATAACTTAATGGCGGGCCTGACCGTGGCCGCCGCATTCTTAATAGCTTATTTGCTCTTTAACAACGTGTTTGCGGCCTCGGTTGCCAGTCTCTCTCTTCTCGCGATGCCGGAGTATTTAGCCTGGTGCGCGACACCGGCCTCCGAACCGCCCACGGTATTTTTTGCGGGTCTGGCGGTCTTATCGGCGCTGCTGGCGATCCGTTCAAGGCGGCCTATCTGTCTTTACCTGACGGCGGCGATTCTTTCCTTTGCCTCCCAGTTCCGACTGGAAGCTGGATTGATTGTGATCGTGGTCCTCGCGCTTTTCATCCTCAAGTGGCCGGAGGTATTCCGCCTGGCTCATTTCTGGCTGGCCGGGCTGATGTATTTCGTGTTCATTATCCCTCACATCGGCCATATATATTCATTTCGGAATGAATCCTGGGGAGCGACCGGGCCCAGGAATTCACTATCCTACGTTGCCAGTCATATCCGGTTTAATGGGCCTTTCTTTTTTCTTAACCAGAGGTTTCCGGTCATTGTAACAATCCTTTCCTTGGTGGGTCTGGTTAAGGCAGGGAAATGGAGAACTAACCTCCCGCTCTTGCTGTGGTTCACGTTATTCTGGCTGGTCTTCCTACCATTTTATGCGGGCAGCTACAGCTACGGCGCTTCCGTAAGATACTCATTGTTAGCCTACCTTCCGGTTGCCCTCCTGGCCGGGGGAGGAACGGAAACCCTGATGATTTGGCTGGGGCAAAATGGGAATAAGGCGGCAATAGCCGTTATTCTCATAATTATATTTTTCGGT
>CAZDMY010000405.1:0-2453 GCA_964506405.1 uncultured Dehalococcoidia bacterium
GGAAGATCGACATTCATGCCATATATGCTGGCAATCAGCGTGAGCGGGAGGAGGATGACGGATATGACCGTTAGCACTCGCATGACCTGATTGATGCGAAATGAGGCGAGCGTGGTATTAGTATCGTTCAACCCGTCGATCACTTCTTTATACTCATCCAGCGTATCCATGATCTTGTGGTTATGGTCCGCCAGGTCACCAAAGTACACCTCTGTGTCCTCCTTAATAAGCGAGAGGTCGCTCTTTTCCAGCCACTCAAAGACCTCGGTTTGCGGGCGGGTCATCCGCCGGAAGGAAAGTACATCCCTGCGCAGCATAGAGAGCTCGCGCACGGCTTCCCGGGCATCCTCTCCAAATACTTTTTCTTCGACTGCATCGATGTTATTACCGATTTTATTGAGTATGGGGAAGCAATAAGTTACCAACCGGTCCAGGATCTGATACAGGAGATATCCCGGGCCGTGGCTCATCATCTCTTGGCGGGTGTTTTCGTTTGTGTTGCAATCAATAAAAAAGGCCGGTAAGGGTTTGAGGTTGCCTTCATGAAGGGTGATAAGATAGTCCTTCCCCAGGAATACAGACACCTGACTTGCCAGCGTTACGCGGGCTTCCTTGTTGAAGACCGGAAAATGGAAGACAAGAAACAGGTAGTTATCGTCTTCGTCGTAGTCGATCTTCGGACGTTGAATGCGGCTTAAGCAGTCATCCAGCTCCAATTTGTGGAACGGGTAATTCTGGCCGAGATAGTCGGTCACTTCCGATGTGGGACTCTCGATATCAATCCATCGTATTCTTCCGAAAACGATCGATTGAATTCTGGCCTCACGTTGACGTTTATTGACCGAGTTGCTCAAGGTACCTTTGCGCTGCCATCGCAGCGATGGCACCGTCCCCGGCCGCGGCCACGACCTGTCGGATCGATCCTTCACGAATATCTCCTGCAGCAAAAATGCCGGGTATTTTCGTTTCCATCTGGATATTCACCGGGATAGTACCTCCCCGGCCCAATTGTAAAACAGGTGCGAGGTATTCCGTATTCGGGAAAGTACCCACCGCCATAAAAACCCCGCCGATTTCGAGGGTAAATACCTGATCGGTTTTAACGTTTCTTAACTTGAGGCTGGCCACCTTGTCGGTTCCGTTGATGGCCTCAACCACCGTATCCCAGAGAAATTCAAGCTTATCATTGGCAAAAGCCCGTTCCTGTAAAATCCGATCGGCACGCAGGGCATCGCGGCGATGGATGACCCAGACCTTCGATGAAAACCGGGTGAGGAAAATGGCATCGGAAACAGCGATATTGCCACCCCCAACCACAGCTACCTCCCGATCCCGGAAAAACGGCCCATCGCACGTAGCGCAAAACGAAAGGCCTCTGCCAGCAAGTTCCTCTTCTCCCGGCACTCCCAGTTTGGCATACCGGGCGCCGCCGGCAATAATGACGGTATCGGCTACGTAACTGGCTGAGGCGGTTTTGACGATCTTGCTATCGTTGCCCTGCTCTAGAGCAATGACCTCGGCGGCTTTGATCTTGAGACCGTGTTTTACCGCCTGTTCCTTCATCAGTTCACCCAGGTCAAACCCGGAAATTCCCTCGGGAAACCCGGGATAGTTTTCCACCCACTCGGACGTCGTGATTTGCCCACCGGGCACCGTTTTTTCCAGCAACAGGGTGTTGATACGTGCCCTCGTTGCATAGATGCCCGCTGTCAAACCGGCAGGTCCACCTCCGATAATAACCAGTTGATAGTCGCTCATCTCAACTCATCAAGCTATCAAGATTCTTTTGGAGCTCCTCTTTGGGCCTCATACCGACAACCTGGCTCATGGGCTTGCCGTCCTTGAAGAAAAGCAGGGTCGGGATACTCTGGATACTATATGCACTTGCAATTCCCGGGTTATCATCAACATTAACCTTAACAAAATCCACCTTGCCTTCGTATTCGCTTGCCAGTTCCTCGAGAGTCGGTCCGATAGCGCGGCACGGTCCACACCAGGGAGCCCAGAAATCTACGAGGACAGGCCTGGAGCCATTCTCCACAATCTCCTTGAAGTTGCTATCGTTTACTTCCACTGGCTTGGTCATTACTTCCTCCTAATCGCCTTATATTCAAATAGGGACCAACCCTATCAAATCACCTGTCCTGTCGTATCAGTTCCCGATTGCCTCTGTAACACCCTGCTCAATCATTTGCTCCGCCAGGTAAATGGAATAGGTAATGGCATCGGCGTTGCTTTTCCCGTGTGTAATGATGACGTTTCCATTCACGCCCAGAAGCAGGGCACCCGCGGTATGGTTCAATACGCGCGTCTTGGCGGCTTCAATGACGGAACTCCCGTTCTGAGAACCTCCGGCCAGTTGCATCAACACTTCACCCATTCCCTCTGCCAGCTTAATAACAACATTTCCGGTGAAACCGTCGGTAACGATGATGTCTGCTCCCCCTTTGGGA
>CAZDMY010000406.1:0-2449 GCA_964506405.1 uncultured Dehalococcoidia bacterium
GGCAGCTTGGCGTGAATACCGGGACTGTCGACTGTTTTCTTATACTCTCCCATTTGCAGCAGTATTACCTGTTCTGTCTCATCAACGGTATAGAAACACTGAAACAACAACACCAGCAGAAAAATGCCAACGGCGACCAGGATTATTGTCTTGTTCATTACTGGTCACCTCCTTTTAACTCCGATGCAGTTCCGCTCTCAGCGTATGAAAGAGAGCTGGAAAGCTCCTTGAGCGGCAAAAACGGCATGATTCCCTGTGTCGTTGAGGCATCCACTATGAACTTTTCGGCAACAGGCAGCACGGATTCAAGTGTTTCGATGTAAAGCCTCTTCTCGGTCAGCTTGATTGCATTCTCGTAGGCCTGTTGAAACTGGGCGGCCAGTCCCAACCGTTCAAAGGCCGTAACCATCTTTTTCCCGGTAAGGTTTTCAGATGCGTCAATCCCTTCCGTGACCCCCAGTGAATTCAGTATTTCATAGAGCTTGTCGCGCGTAACCCCGGTATGCTGTTCGATGGTTGCAATCGCACTGGTTCCGGTTCCCTGGGCGACGATATTGTCGAAGACAGCCGGGACGGTGGTTAGCGGTAACGTCCCGGTGGCAATAATATCAACCCGGCTCATTTCCTCGATGATATCGATGGCCGGTTCGACCCCATCATCAGCCAGCACTTTAAAAGCTGCCGGAACCTCATGCATCTTCAGTATCTGCAGGAACTTGGCAGCATCTCCCTCGGCCTTGAGTACCCGTTGTTCTCGATAAGCCCTTGCCTCCATGATTGCTTTCTGGGCTTCGCCCCTTGCCTTGGGAACGCGGTCGGCCGCATACCCTTCAGACTCACGAATGAGTGTTTGTTTATCCTCTCTGGCCGCCTGGACATCGTTGAAGGCTTCTCTGACTTCTTCCGGCGGGCCGGCATCTTGTAGCTTAAGGTTCGTCACACTGATCCCTGCTCCGTAATCGTCCAGCAATGTCTGCAGGAAACTCTTCACCTCCGCCTGAACTGTAGTTCGGCCTTCGATCATTACGAAATCGATGGTGTGATCCCCCACCACGCTGCGCAATGCCACTTCAGTGGCATCGTGAATCACCTGTTCAGGTTTGAGGACATTGAAGAGGAAAGCTGCCGCATCGTTCACTTTGTATTGAACGACCACCTGAGCTTTCACGATGTTTTCGTCCTCGGTGAGCATGTGCGATTCCTCTTCCACGAGTTGATACCGATTCTCACCTATGGTGCGAAAACCGATTTCGGTGGTCCGAATCTCCTCAATATTTACCCGGTCGACATGTTCGATGGGTGAAGGGAGATGGTAGTGAAGGCCGGGGCCGGCGGTACTGACATGATCGCCGAACCGCCTGACAATCCCCTGCTCACCGGGACCGACCGTATAAATGCCGGTAAGCAGCCAGATGACCACAACTATGATAATGCCAATCCATATGAACGGGGCGCGGCGCGGGGGCTTGCCTGGCTTGCCTCCTGCGGATTTACCGGTAAGCCGCTGCCAGATTTCCTCCCAGGACATTTCGTTGCCCGGACTGCCCGGTCCGCCGGGTGCTCTAGCCATCCGCTGCCTCCCCCGGTATTAAACCGTTAATTGACATTTTCATCCTCATCGTCGATTTCGTCAAAATCATCATATTCATCCCTGGGATTGCGCTCCCAGATCGGCTGGGTGAAATGGTTAATGTATTTCGTCATGAACTCCTGGGATATCATCTTCATCTCTTCGGCCATACTCTGTGCATCACTGCTAATATCCCCCAGGTCGAGGTTCAGCTTGAAAATCTTATCGAGCCTCTCCAGTACCGCATATGATGCAATTGGATTCGGTATGCCGGCCGCGTATTGAGGTGTTTCACCGAGTATACAGATCCCCTCCATACCCCGTTCCCGGGCAGCCCCGAGAAGGAGCCCGTTCAAGCCGCGTATCTGGAAATCCCCCACCAGCGTTATATCGTACTGTTTGAGAGAGTTTATTAGCCTGGAATCGGTAGCGGCTGCCAGTACCCTGGATTTGTGCACGCTATGCTGCACCATCGCTGCCGCACAGGTATAAACCCGCTTAACCTTGAAGTGTTCGGCTACATCCAGAACTGCGCGCGCCAGCGCATAGTGATTGCGGTCCGGTTGAGCCTCCCCGGCAAAAATAATGATATCACTTCTGCGCGGAGGGGTTTTTATCACATAAAAGTTGTTCCTGGGAAACACGGGGACCTGTACGACGTTTCTCTGGACCTGTATCCCGACCGGTGTAAAGAAATCCGACGGCTGTATATCGCCGATCCAGATCGCCTTCATCTTTTCGATGAGATAGGCGGCCACTTCAAGAGCTACGTCGCTGACACCCGGCCAGGCTGCAAGCATGACCGGCCTTTTCACCCTGGGGTGGCGATGTAGTTCGACGTATTCCATGTCCGTTCTCCCTTTTTTACCGTGGCACGCA
>CAZDMY010000407.1:0-2441 GCA_964506405.1 uncultured Dehalococcoidia bacterium
GGGCCCGTTTTCTGACTTTCCTCATTTCCTCAACCAGCGAATCAGGTTCTTCCTTCCCCGGTTCTTCCCAGGGCTTGCCGAGGTTCAGGTCGTTGGCGATGCTGCGGTAGCAATTGTATGATTCACCGGCCCCTGCGTTCGATCCTACGTGCCAGCTTCCACCTGTGGCATAGAGGTTCTTGATCGGGGTTCGGTAGTTAGCCAGTTCCGGGGTTGGCCGGTTACCGCCAAGCTGGAACGGAGGACGATCAACACCTGCCATGGTACCATTCGGGGCCAGATTTTTCATGCGCAGATTATCGTAAGGGCTGTTGGTATCGATGCCGATCACATTATCCCAGTTCATGTTCGGGGCATACTGCTGCCAGACTGTGATCAGCTCATCGGCGTACCGGTTCTTGATTTCGAGCCATTCACTTTCCGTATAGCATGACGCAGGCGGTGCCAGTTGCTCATTCTGTACAACATGTTTGCCGGGAGGGGCAAAGGAAGGATCGACCAGGCTATGACAGGTCACCGTATTGCAATAATCTTCAAGCGGAGGCCACTGGAGCATCTTTTCATACATGCATTCCCGGGCAATATGAATAGGATCGGGGTCAGGTTGAAGTCCGAGCCAGTTACACTCGTGGATATCCGGATTGAAAGCTTCTGCTTTATATTTGGGCGCCTCGTGGACCGCGAAGGAATACCACATCAGGCAACCGAAGCTTCTTCGAATCAGTTCAACTCGCCTGGCCAATGCCGAAGGAATATGCTCCCGGCCGATAATATCAAAACACAATTGTTCGGGGGAAAGCCCGCAGACGGCCACCAGCTTATTGGCCTTGATCTGGCTGCCATCGGTCAGCCGAATTCCCTTGGCTTCGCCATTTTCGATGATGGCGCTGGCAACTTCAGCATGAGTGAAGAACTTGCATCCGCTCTGTACCAGAACCTGGTGAGCCGCGTGGGCCACCTGATGAGTACCTCCACGGGCAAAGCCGATGAGAGGGAGTTGAGTTGCAATGAGGAGGGTCATAGCGCCTGCGCCCGGCTCATTTACATCATAGGAACCGGTGAGGAGGAACCTCAAAATGCAGGATTGGAGTTCCATGCTTTCGAAAAACTCCTGGGCAGCACGAAGCGGGCTCGCCTGTAATATCAGATCATCCGGCGCCACCCCGGCCTCGATAAGTTTGGGGTAAACGGCCATCTGCCGCTCCAACGCCTCAGGGGACACAGCCAGTTCCGGGGGAAGGTGAACGTTGTCTACCGTCACCCTTAGAAATTCATCGCTGGCATCCAGTTCTTTTAGTTTGAGCCACAGTTCGGCATCTTTTTGTGAAAACCTGGCAATCTCTCTGGCGCTGCGCTCCCATGTGGGATCATGTTTATCGCTGTAAATTGCAAGGGCCGTTTCGTTATCTCTGAAAATGTACCCATCGCTGCAAAGATGCTGATCGTACTGCGCACCGTAATCCCAGAATTCAGGGAAGTCGCGATAGAGTGGTAACCAGTATATGGGCAACATCACATTCGCGTGGCAATTGCCTCGGAACCCCGGCGCAGAAATCTCTTCAGTTGAGAGGCAGCCGCCAATCTCATGGCGTCTCTCGAAAATACCGACTTTCATTCCCCCATACTTAATCAGATACATGGCCAGGAAAAGACCCTTGTTCCCCCCACCAACGATTACGGCATCGAATGATTCATCAGGCATTTTTCGCCTCCCTTATTGTCATCTCGAAGTCAGGATCATTGCGGTTTTTGCATCACAGCGTACCAGTTCAGGGTTAGCAGTTCCTCTTCTTCCGCCTTGATATACGATTCGCAATTAGCGTGCATCCGCCGAATCATCAGGAATATCTTTCGGGGGATCAGGCGTATTGTCGAAAGAAATGAGACGATTGCCTCGTATTTGTCGTATAGAGCGACTTCCCTTTTTATCATTTCCACGGCACTCTGCCCTTCGGATTTAAGCAACTCAAAACCTGCCTTCCTGTACGCATCCTCCCAGTACTTGTAGTGCCAGAACCCTCCGAATGCGGTCAACTCGCGGGTATGCTGAATCATCAACTTATGATGATGGTTGTTACGATCGTATTTATCGAGTGCCGCCACATCATTTACGCCAAACATCCCACCCGGCTTTAGAATACGGAATACTTCCTTGAGGGTGAAATCTAGATCGGTTACATAAGTCATTGGTTGTATCGCGTATACTGCATCAAACATATTGTCGTCGTACGGTAGGGGCACGTTGAAATCACCGACTGTGAAGTTTTCCTTCTGTAACAATGGGTTGGTCCATGCTTTTTCGATCTGCGATTTTTCAATATTCTGGCCGTACATGGTGCTTCCTGTAAACGAGGCGATGCTCGTAGCGATAGCACCGCAACCGCATCCGAGCTCCAGGACTTTGTCTCCCGGGCCTGCATTGAGATCGGCTGCCATTTTTT
>CAZDMY010000408.1:0-2441 GCA_964506405.1 uncultured Dehalococcoidia bacterium
GGATCTAACCATTCAGGGCGCAGGTGCAGACGTGACGACCATTAGGGGCAGTGGCACTGGATCGGTTCTAACCATTAGCGGGTTAACTTCTACTTCGACCCTGGAGGGCTTTACCATCACTAATGGATCGGCAAAAGACGGCGGTGGAATATACACCAGCAGTCCACTGAATGTCTCTAACTGCGTATTCACTGGGAATACTGCTTCGAGCAATGGCGGTGGAATGTATGTCAAGGGTGGTTCGCCCGTTCTCACGAATTGTACCTTTAGCGGAAATACAGGTTCCGGCGGAGCAATATATAATCATAACCGTTCTAATCCTTTGATAACCAATTGCATAATGTGGGGTGATAGTTCCCCCGAGATCAGGAATCATAGGAACGCATCGCCGGGGGTAACCTATTGTAATGTGCAGGGCGGCTATTCTGGAACGGGTAATATCAACCAGGACCCCAGGTTTGTGGGGGGTGGTGACTATTCGCTTTCCAGCGATTCCCCCTGTATAGATGCTGGTAATCCGGCTTCTTCAGTTCCCAACAACGGCGGCTGGTATCGGGATATGGGTGCGCTGGAATATACTGGCGCAGACTGTGTTCGGGCTGTGACCGGAACCGGGGATCTGATCTTCGGTGGCCAGGCCAAGGCCAGGGTGAATGTAACCGACCAGGGTTCCCTTTCCCAGATTACCGTTACCGCGCATCCCGGGCAATCCTATCCGGGTACGGAAGGGGACACAGTCCAGCGGTGGTACGAGATCACGGCTAGCGGTGCAGGAACGTGTGATTTAACCCTGTCCTATCTGGATGGCGAGCTTGGCTCGGAGACCGAGGCTAGTCTAGTGCTTTGGCGAAAAGGGGCAGGCGACTGGGAACTCATGGGTGGGACAGTCAATGCCAGTGAGAACACCGTGACGGTTAACGGTGTAACCGGTTTCAGTGACTGGGTTATTGCGGACAATCCATCCGGGGACCCCCCGGTTCCGGAGTTACTGACGATCCTGTTTGTAGGAATGGGAGTTACGGCTTTGGTGTCTTTCGTCTGGTGGAGACGCAGGCAGCGGGTTGCGGTGGTTGCCTGATTACGCTTGGATTCTCTAGATAAAGAAAAGGGGCTCTCTTCGAAGCAGCCCCTTTTTTGTTTGATACTGGGTTTATCTGTGGTTCCCGACCCTGATCGGGAACCTCTGGTTTGTTGGTGAGATTCCCATACGCCTGGGCGCATATTCGATTTTCATGGGAATGACATTATTGTCGTTTCCGAGTGCTCAGGTGACAGATACTCGATACTTGGCTTTCCCCGCTTCATACAGGTCTCCACCCTGGATATCATTCACCACGGTTACCGGAAGATCTTCAACTTCAAGTTTGCGCAGGGCTTCCGCCCCCAACTCCTCATAGGCCACCACTTCGGCGCTCTTGATGCATTTTGAAATCAGGGCACCGGCCCCGCCGATGGCTGCCATGTATACCGCCTTGTGTTTTTTCATTGCCTCTTTGACTTCCGGCAGGCGCAGTCCTTTGCCGATCATGGCCCGCAAGCCCACTTCCATCAGTCGAGGCGCGTAAGCATCCATCCGGCCGCTGGTAGTAGGCCCTGCCGCCCCGATCACCTCTCCTGGTTTGGCAGGGGACGGCCCCATGTAGTAAATAGTCTGCCCCCGGATATCAAATGGCAAGGGCTCGCCCTTATCGAGCGCTTCAACCATTTTCTTATGGGCGGCATCACGTGCCGTATAAATGATTCCACTGATCAGGAGTTGATCCCCGGCCTTTAGTTGTTCAATTGTCGCTGCATCAATTGGTGAGGTGATCTTTTGCATAACATCCTCCGGGATTTACAAATAATTCAAACATTGCCCTTGGTTTCCAGGCGCTCATAAGCCATCCCTATTCTGAAGGCTATTTCAAGTGGGTTGGCTCTCCTGGCAAGCAGGACGTTGTGGTATTGTTTATCCTCACCATGCTGAGGCATGGTATCCGATCTTAATGCCTGGTGCTCTCTGGCGATCATGTCGAGTACCTTATGAACCAGTACCACGTCGTCATGATCGACTTCGCACTTCTGGGCTTCATCCACTATGAATTCCACCTTTCTGGCTTCCTCTTTGTCCAGCGGGCGATGAAGATCGCGAACCGACATGTCGAACAACTCGATGGCCCTTAGAGCTTCCTGACCGCGTGTCTTGGAGCTATCCGGGCGTTTCTTGGCCGGTTTCGCCTTGCCCTTGTCTTCTATCAGATAATCTTCAATCGGGAATTCATTCATGTTATCCCCCTCATTATCCTCGGCTCTGGAACCAGTTTGATTGGACCGGTTTTCGGTACTCGTACATTGGCTCAAATAACATTGCCAACGTAATGCGAGCTGAGTTGCCGCTGGCGGACTCTGGGTTCAATATAGTTAGGCAGGAGCATGGGTGAGACGACATCAGTCTCAATCCC
>CAZDMY010000409.1:0-2426 GCA_964506405.1 uncultured Dehalococcoidia bacterium
AGGGGAATCGTGATGGCCCAGTTCTTTGTCAACATGCCCTTCATGTATCGCATCATGCGTTCGACATTTGAGAATATCAATCCAAGGTACGAGTACGTGGCACAGACGCTGGGGTGCACTGAAACGCAGAGTTTTCGACGGGTGACATTGCCCATGGCGCGCAATGGATTGGTAGCCGGCACTGTTGTTACCTGGAGCCGGGCCATTGGGGAATTTGGGGCGGTACTGATGATCGCCGGAGCAACACGTATGAAAACGGAGATATTGCCGACGTCCCTCTATCTCAATTTGTCGAGTGGAGACCTGGACATGGCTATCGCTGCAGCTACGGTTCTAATTGCCATTTCGCTGGGAGCACTCGTTGTTTTTGAAAGATTCGGGAGATCGGTGCAGGTGTTTTGAAGTTCAATCACTCTTATTTAAAGAGAGTTTCAAGACCAAAGAACCTTGTGACGGACGATCATGGGAATTGTTCGCCTTTAGCTTCGAATGATATAGCTGGTCTTTTTAGATTTATGCTCAAAATCGAGAATGTACACAAAAATATCGGCGAATTCAGTTTGGGGAACATCAACCTGGATATTGCCGAAGGCGAATACTTGACAATCGTTGGCCCCACCGGATCCGGGAAAACGATTTTACTGGAAACAATCGCCGGTATTCACCGGCCTGACTCCGGCCGCATTTTCCTGGATGGGCAAGACATCACCAATTTGCCTCCTCGAAAACGGGGGATCGGGATGGTGTATCAGGACTACATGCTGTTCCCACACCTGTCAGTGATCGATAATATCATTTTTGGGTTGAAGTCACACAAGATCGGCAGGAAGGAAGCGCTGGCCCGCGCTGAAAAGATGGCTGAAATGCTTGCCATTTCCTCGCTTATGCATCGCCGTCCCGGCACCTTAAGTGGAGGTGAAAAACAGCGAACCGCCATCGCCCGCGCTCTGGTGATGGAACCCCGACTGCTTCTTCTCGATGAACCGCTAAGCGCCCTCGATGCTCAGACACGCAACCGACTCCAACAGGAACTGCATCGCATTCACACACTCATGGAAACAACAATCATCCATGTGACTCACAATCTGGACGAAGCATTCCATCTGGCAAGTCAATTGGCCATCATGAATCTAGGCGAGATCGTGCAGACCGGGGAACCAACTTCCGTTTTCCGCAAACCACGCTCAAAATTCGCAGCAGACTTTACCGAAGTAACCAATCTTTTCAGAGGGAATGTGATCATTGAAAATGGGGTGCCCGGTATCGATATCGGCGGACTTCACCTGATTTCCGCTACGCCGGCTTCTGGTCAGGTTCATACAGCCATTCGCCCGGAAGATATCCTGATTTCGCTATTACCAATTGAAACAAGCGCCGAAAACTGCTTTGCCGGCTGCATCAAGGCCATCACCAACGAAGGGCCTATTATGAAGATTACCGTGGATGCAGGCCAGCAGTTCATTGTGGCGCTAACCCGCCGATCGTTCGATGATCTTAGACTTACCTATGGAATGACGGTTTATCTGACAGTCAAAGCAACCGCAGTCCATGTGCTGCCGACTGAAAAATCAATACTCACGGGCGATCCTCAGAACGTCCATCATGCGTTCCCAGTAGTTTGAAGTAAACGTGCATATCCATACTTATGGATTGGGGATATTGTATCCAAGGCTAAGCTATAGATTACTTTGTTTCCCAGTTAAATGGCGACGTATTTCGAGTTATATTTTGACTATGATTTAGGTCTATTCTGACGTGGTAATTACTGATACTCATCCTCGACTTTGAGTATCTCTCCTGAGCACTGGTGAAATTTCGCAGGGTTAGCTATATTAACCTTTTAGTATTTATCGGAACTAAGCGAGGCTTTTCCTGCCTTCAGTATCCTGCCCAGTGTGAGCGCCCTTTCCACCACCATCCGGGTGGTATTCAATCCCCATTCGTCTTTTAGAACCTGCAGTTTATCCTGGGAATCGAATTCTCCGGTGCCGTGGATGCTGGAAACAGTAGCAGCGCCGAATGGGGACATATGCGCTCCGCATGGTACGATATCCAGCATCAGAAATGCCTCCGTGATGCTCATCAATGCTGTTTCGACCCCGGCGTTTCTCCCCCAGGTCACGGCAAAGGCAGCACCGATCTTATCGGCCAGGCAATTTGTATAGACACTGCCGAATTCGATACAGCGAATCCGATCCAGGAAGTTGGCCAGCGGCCCGGTTAATCGACCCAGGTAAACCGGGGTTGCCAGAAACAGAATATCCGCTTCCATTACCGGCTGATACAGCGGTACCATGTCATCCTTGATGGTGCAGAATTTACCTTTTTTCTGGCGGGAGAGACACCAGTTACAGTGAATACAGTCTTTTATCGATTTATCGGCCAGCGTAATCAGTTGTGTTTCCACCCCATCCTCGTGCGCCAGT
>CAZDMY010000410.1:0-2420 GCA_964506405.1 uncultured Dehalococcoidia bacterium
CTTCGACAGCCCCCTCCCTCCTCCCTCTGCTTGCCTGTTTCCACCGATATTCGGTAGCATTGGAAATGTAAGAAAGGGGCTCGAAGTGTCTAAGCTGACAAACTGGAATGACGTTTGGAACAAGCAAATGGGGCTTGCTTTGCTCAAATGGAAGGAAGAACACTTCTGGTATGAGCGAACCCAGTTGCCGCCTATTGGTTTAAAGACCAGCGATTATGCCGATAAACTGATCGAGCATCTCGACCTCTCCCCCCGAGATTCTGTTCTCGATATCGGCTGCGGCGATGGGGCAATCGCCATCCGCATCGCCAGGCGTGTTCGGCAGGTGAGCGCACTCGATGACAACCCCAACCTGCTTTTCCCCATCACGCAAAGAGCGCTGTCGGAAGGTGTTAAGAACCTCAGATTCTTAAATGAGGATTGGCTGGAAGCAGCAATCGGGGGCAACGTGCCTTTGCATGATATCGTCCTGGCCTCACGCTTTCGGCAGATATGGAATCTTCGTAAGTTTCTGGAGAAAATGAATACCGCAGCACGAGATCGCTGTTATCTGACCTGGATTGCCGAACGTGAAGAAATCGATGCAATGATCTGTAAACTGCTGGGTAGAGAGTACCATCCGTTGCCCGATTATTCCATTATCGTAAATGTACTTGAAAGTATGGGGATGAAGGTTTCAGTTACACTTTTTGATACTAACGAAACACATCGATTCGAAAGTGAGGAGGACGCCGTTCGGCATGGAACGCGGGGTTATCACGTCGAGGATCCTCAAGTTCTGAGGGAAATATCAGAGACCATCATCTCCAGACTGCGATATCGAGAGGGATACTGGTGGAGAGTGACGCCGGCTAAATGGGCATTGGTAAGCTGGAGAAACCAATAGACATGGCTTCATTGGCATATCGCCGGTATCTTATGATAAAATACGTTTGGTTTTGTCACGAATAATGAAATAGGAAACAAGAATTACCAGTTCTCCGAGCCATCTCTCCTAAAGCGCCTGCTAGGGAGAGTGGACGATAGGGTACCGCTGGAAACGGCGACACCTCCCGTATTTGGAAAGGAGAGATGATTAAAAACCGTATTCACGATTATATAGTGATGTCCGCTCCCGGCGGGATACATCCCCTCGTTGACGTATCATTTGTTCATCACATAGAATCCTTTCTCAATAGCAAATTAACTCCTTTACCGGAGGCGTTCCGGTGAAACGTATCTTTCGAAACAAACTCACCCTCGTTTTCATATTCCTGGGATTGTTGATTCTTCTGTTCATCACCGCCCCGCTGGTTAAGATGGTGGTCAACAGTGAAGCGGGTATCCTCTGGGATACCTTTCGGGACGACCAGTTCCTGGATTCCATGTGGCTTACGATCTATACTGCCCTCATTGCCACCGGTGTAGGGTTGGTGCTGGGGATTCCCCTCGCCTATCTGCTCGCCCGCTACAATTTCCCCGGCAAACGGGTTGTAGAGGCGATTATCGATGTTCCCATCGTCGTGCCCCATACGTCGGCCGGTATTGCTCTCCTGTTTGTCTTCGGTCGGCGCTTCTTTATGGGGGAGAGCTTTGAGCCACTGGGGATCGAATTTGTCGGTGCCGAGCCGGGTATCGTTATTGCCATGATGTTCGTGAGCGTGCCCTTTCTAATCGATTCAGCCAAAGACGGATTTCGGGCCGTCGATCCTCGATTGGAGAAGGTGGCACGCACACTGGGGGCATCGCCCTGGCGCACTTTTTTCACCATATCTGTGCCGCTCGCCTGGCGCAGTATTGTCTCGGGCAGCGTGATGATGTGGGCCCGCGGCATGAGTGAGTTCGGCGCTGTGATCATCCTCACTTATAATCCAAAGATTCTTCCCACGCTTGCTTACGAATGGTTTACCAGCTATGGGCTATCCCGTGGCGGATCGGTGGCAGTGCTCACGGTACTGGTGACGCTGGCTATTTTTATCACTTTGAGGATCATCGTCCAGCGAGGTGAAAGGGCGTGATCGATATTAAGAATCTGACCGTCGATCTGGGAGACTTTGTGCTTCAGGATGCCACACTCGATGTCCAAGAGGGTGAGTACTTCATCATCCTGGGGCCGACCGGTGCGGGCAAGACGGTCCTGCTGGAAACGATCGCCGGCCTTTACCCGGCTCGCCAGGGCGAGATCTGGATCGATGGAGTAAATATTACCGACCTGGAACCGGAGAAACGGGGAATTGCTTTTGTCTACCAGGACCATGTACTCTTTCCACACTTATCGGTTTGGAACAACATCATCTATGGATTGAAACGCCGGAAGAATTCCAGAGCCCAGATAGAAGAAACCGCCAACCGGTTTGTCGATCTGCTTCAAATTTCCCATCTGCACAAACGCAAACCGGATACCCTGAGCGGCGGCGAAAAACAGAAGGTGGCACTGGCTC
>CAZDMY010000411.1:0-2405 GCA_964506405.1 uncultured Dehalococcoidia bacterium
CCGAGTCGAACTCGCAATGATAGCGGAAGTGTGCCCTAAGGACATGTCAATCCCCCTGTTTCCCCTGCCTTTACTCTGCAACAGCAGGTATGCTACTATTGTAAAAGAATGTTATCATCTGCCAATCTCCAGACGAAGAAAGCTCGCTTACTGTGACACGCGTACTACTGACCGGACCGTTCAAACCCTTTGCCGTGGACAATGTCTACAGCCGGAAGGAATCCATTCCTGAGCTTTTTCACAATCAGCTGACCCATTTACAGGGGATTTTTTCCCCGCGCATGGAATTCCCGACGTACGGGCTGCACCTCATTGGCGCCAATGTGCCGGAAGATTTTACTGTACTTGAGTGGCCCACCTTAAAGCGGTTCGAGAGAGAAGTTCGTAAAGGCTACGATTATATCGGCATTGGATCGATCGCCCCGAATTTGCAGAAGGTTAAGAAGATGACCGAGACCATTCGGGAGATTGCGCCCCAGACGAAGATCATGGCCGGCGGGTTCTGCGCCATGCTTCCGAATCTGGATAGAATCCTGGATGTCGATTACATATGCGCCGGTGAGGGGATCAGCTTCGTCCGAGAGCTGTTGGGGTATTCACCTGAATTCGATTTCGTCAGTCCGGATATCATGCCCAGGCTGGTGCAGGTGATGGGCGTACCGGTCCGGATCCCTGTGCCGGTTATTGTGCCGTCGCTGGGATGCAATCAGGGCTGTGAGTTTTGTGCCCCCACCCATTTTTTCGGTAAGAAGCAGATCACTTTTATTCAAACGGGGCAGCAATTGTTTGATGAGATGCAGCGGCTTGAGCGTAAGACCAAAGTTACGGATTTCAATCTGGGTGGCGACGATAACTTCCTCATCAATGCTAAACGGGCTAAACAGCTTCGCGATTGCCTGGTAAAATCGGGCAAGCCGTATTCTTACCATGCCTTCGCTTCGGCGAACTTATGTACCCGGTTTGAACCAAAAGAACTGGCTGAAATGGGATTTGGTTCGGTCTGGATCGGAAGGGAAAGCAAATTCCTGACATACTCTAAGAATGAAGGGATTGACATTAAAGAACTGGTTGAAAAACTCGCTGACTGGGGTATCTGGACGATACTGTCGTCCATCATACTAATGGATTGCCATACCAAAGAGAATATGTGGGAAGATATCGAAGATCATATTAATTGCCGTCCTGCCTTCAGTCAGTTCGCTCATTATTCGGCGGCTCCCGGCACGCCGTTGTGGGACCGCATGGAAGCCGAAGGACGCGTCATTCATTTCGTGCCTATTGAGGAATGGCATGGTTTCAGGCAGCCCTGGCTTACTCACCCGGACTTCTCGCTGAGGGAGGCTGAGCAGCTCCAGCGGCAGGCATACGAAATGGAATTCTATACATTAGGCCCCAGTTTAGCCCGCGTGATACACACTACCGTCCGGGGATATATGTCGTACCGCCAAACGGATTCACCACCTCTTTTAGCCAGGGCTCAGGAAATCGAAAAAAAGCTTTGGCTCTACAAAGCGATGATGTACGATATGGAGATGCTGGCCCATGAGCGCAAACTCAAGGAGACTATCCGGGATATGCGCAAGGACGTTGAGATGATGGTAGGCAAGCTGACTCTTTTCGAGAAGTCCGTAGCCACTGGAGCGTATGGACTTGGCTTATATCGTAAACTTCATAACCGGCTGTTTTCCGATGTGATCCAGCCCCATACCCGCGTTTTCCGTTATCCGGCCAACTGGAAGCCATCAGGTTGATTTGTTTTCCCTTACTATATCTCTTTCCAGTGAGGAGATAGTTCCCGCCGCTTTTTTCAGACAGCTCTCCTTAGTTTTTGCATGCTTTGTTATATCTGCGGTTATGAGGAGACAACGGCATTTGCGGCCTGCCTGGCGGCAAATACAATCCGTCGGAAGTGATAGCCGTAAGCAGCCATCCTCATTGCGAGGGGGACTTTATCAGGGTGCTTGAACACGCTCATAATGAAGAGTTTCCAGTAGTACCGTTTCCCGTCTTCACGGATGCCCAGTTTCCAGGACATCCTTAAAAGAGCCCGCAGGTCCTCAAAGTGTATCTTTTGTTTCCCCCTTAGCGGCGAGGGGTACTCACTCAGAAATGATTTAACCCTTTCGTAGTAGTTTTTCTGCGAATAGATGGTTTCGAGCACTTCCCGGTGGCCGCGAAGTAGAAGCTGGTAATCCATTTTGGGGACAAAATTTATTGAGCCATCTACAAGGCTGTCGCCGATGGCAATTCCCAGTAAACGGTTTTCCGATTTCAAGCGTTGGAAGAGACGTGTTCCGGAAGGTGCATTCAGAACCGCAACCATGGCCGTCACAATGCCGGTGTTCTGGATGAAGCTTATCTGCCGCTCAAAAATGTTCGGCGGGTCATGATCGAAACCGACAATA
>CAZDMY010000412.1:0-2375 GCA_964506405.1 uncultured Dehalococcoidia bacterium
GAACGGGCCTTCACCTTTTCGGGTAAAAGGCACATCTTCCCAGTACATTCGATCCAGGTCACCGCTTGCAACATCCTCCTCCACCCTGTTCTTGATTTTTTCTCTAAAAACAGGATCTTCATAAACCACATCCCAGAAAGTGCCCGGCTCTATGAGCGCTTCTCTTGTGGTTCTGTAAATCCTCGGAAAACTGTCGTTCATGTAGTTGAACTCTACGGTCGGATCCACCGAGTTGACCGCAACTCCTATGGGGAGGTGGTCCATGACTGTCTTAATGAAGGCCTCTCTTTCCTGCAGGGTTTCCTCGTATTTCTTGCGTTGAGTGACATCCCTGGTGCTGAACAGAATCTCCCTCGGATTACCGCTGTCATCCCTTATGAACCTCCCCACGGTCTCGAACCAGAGATAGCCGCCGTCAGCGCATCGGTATCGGTATTCAACTACTCGCTTGTCATCGAGCTTGGACAGGAAGTCACTAAAGGCCGATGACACTTCGGGCAAATCCTCCGGGTGGACGAATTCCAGGACATTTCTTCCGATCAAGGAGTCAAGGTCATAGTTCAGGATTTTGTGGGAAGCGCCGACAAATTTGAAGTTGCCGTCCAAATCGGTCAATGAAACAAGGTCGAACATATTGTCGAATAGAACCTGAAGAAGCTTGGTCTTTTCTTTCAGCGCATGTTCCGCCCGCTTGCGCACAGAGATATCGACAACGATACCTTCGTAACGGACAATCTTGCCGTCTTCATCAAATTCTGCACGAGAGCTGTCGGACACCCATGTCTCAGAGCCGTCTCTGCATCGAACCTTTAGTTCGAAATCCTCTACGTATCCGTCAGCCTCCAAAGCCCTATGGTATCGGCTGCGATCTTCAGGGCTTGCGTAGGTCTGGGATGCGATGTCGGAAACAGAGGAAATGAGAGCTTCCGGAGATCCATAGCCCAGCATCTTGGCGAAGGCAGGGTTCACATCAAGGAATTGTCCCTCAGGCGTGCTTTGAAAAAACCCGACCACGGAGTTCTCATAGATCCTGCGGTATTTCTCCTCACTTTCCCGCAGAGCCTCCTCGGCCCGTTTTCGGTCGGTGATGTCATGAGCAATACTGCCGATACTTCGAATCCATCCTGAAGGGTCAAACAAAGGAAACAGGGTGGTGATAAAGTGTCGAAGTGTTCCATCTATGTTAATGTTGTCTTCTACCGTTAGAGGTCGGCGAGTATCCAGCACGAGGCCAATCCGTTCCATGAAAAGCTTGGCATTGCTTTCAGGAAGAAGATCACCGAAAGCCTTGTCGACCAAGTCATCTGGAGCCAACTGGAAAAAGCTTGCCACAGCCTTGTTAACACGAATGTAGCGGCCTTCAGTATCGAGCTCACCCATCAGCAAAGGGCTGTTATCAAGGATTGCCTGTAGGCTCTCGGATGTCTTTCGCAGGGCCTCTTCCGATTGCTTGCGCTCGGTCATGTCCTGCCAGGCAATGACTCCGCCGGTAATTCGGCCCAGAGAATCACGGATTGGCCCGGCATCGCAGGTCAATGGTATGGAGCTGCCATCAATGTTGCGCTGCACGATCTCCTGAGAGAGAACAATATCCCCGTTCAAGATGGCCTTGGGCAGCGGAAGATCCTCGGTGCGGGCCTTTGTCTTGCCATCGGCCTGATACACCTGCCACTGGTTCAGAATCTCCTGCACAGACAGGCCCACGTGCCGTTCGCTCGGCCAGCCCATCATTTCCAAACCATACCGACTTACCCGCTGCAGACGCATTTTCTCATCAGCGATGGTGATGCCGATCGGGATATACTCCATAATGGCGTCAAGCGTCCTTTTCTCCTTGTCAGCCTCTTCCAGAGCCGACTTCAGCTCTTTCTCCGTTCGCTTACGCCCGGTGATGTCATGAAATACGGACAGCAAGGCATGTGATTCATTGTAGGAAATGCGGGTGGCGTTGGCGAGCACAACGGCTTCTTTTTTGTCCTGCCTGAGAAGAGTGAGTTCAATAGGATCCGCCGGCTCTCCGATCTCAATGATCCTGCGGCGCCGTTGGTATGCCAGCTCGATAAAGTCGGGGTGAATCCAGTCTTGAGGGGTGCTGCCGATAATCTCTTCTTGGTGCCTGGTGCCGAAGAGTGTTGCCGCAGCAGGATTTGCAAAAACGATTTTCTCCTCCTGGGTCACCAGAAAAGGCAAGGGGGAAAAATCTATCAGCTTGTGGTATAACCCCTCACTCTCACCCAGAGGTGTGTGAGTATTCTTTTTACGTTCAGTCTCGGCTCTCTCCAGTTCCCGAACCCTTTGCTCCAGTTCCTCGTAGGTCGGCTTTTCAGACATCATTACCACCCCTGTGTTCTCATCCCTATGAAGGCAATAACTGA
>CAZDMY010000413.1:0-2357 GCA_964506405.1 uncultured Dehalococcoidia bacterium
CACTACAATGATATTATTGTCCCTGGCCGCCGCAACGAACTTCTTTTCCCTCTCCTCATCGGGTAAGCGCAGGGTGACGTTCATCCAGCTACGGCTCTCTTTCTCGGCCGTCCCGCGGTAGAAATCCGGGTGTTCATCGATGAGGTTATAAAGCAGGTCCTTCTTTTTCCGGTTGATCTCCTCCATCGCTGCCAGGCCGCCTTTGGCCTTGAGCCATTCCAGGACCAGTTTTAGAAAATAAACCCCAAATACGGGCGGCGTGTTGTAAAGCGACTTCTTCTCGGCATGGGTTCTGTAGGTGAACATCGTGGGCACGCCTTCTTTACACTTGGCCAGCAGGTCATCGCGGATAATCACCAGGGTCACCCCCGAAGGCCCCAGGTTCTTCTGGGCTCCGGCATAGATGAGGGAGAATCTGGTGAAATCCAGTTGCCTGGAGGCGATATCCGAAGACATATCACATATCATCGGTATGTTGCCGGTATCCGGAAACTGATGCAACTGCGTCCCTTTGATGGTGTTATTCGAGGTTACGTGCAGGTAAGCCGCATTCTCCGGGTAGCTGATCTCATCCAGCCTGGGAACCCGGCGAAACTCCTCATCTTTGGAGGAAAAAGCAACGTGCGCCTCACCAAGGATCTGGCATTCTTTAATGGCTTTAGTTGACCATGTGCCGGTATCGACATAGGATCCAACCTGACCGGTGTTGAGGAAATTCATCGGGATCAGGGCAAACTGGGTGGAAGCACCGCCGGTCATGAAAAGCACATGGTAGTTCTCCCCCAAACCGAACAACTCGCGAACCAGCGCCATCGCCTCGTTGTTAATCGCATCATACTCGGGCGCTCGGTGAGAACTCTCCAGGATAGAGATGCCCGTTCCTTTGTAATCGAGCAACTCCTCCTGAACGATTTTCAGCACATCCAGTGGAACGGCCGAGGGGCCGGGGTTGTAGTTGATGGTATTTCGCGTCATAGTTATCGTCGCCTCTCAATCATAGAAGTATCAGGAAATCGAAATCCGAAAGTAACTATAGAACAAAAGCCTTCGGGGGGCAAGCGAGGAAATGCCTTGCGGGAAAAGGGCGTTATCAGCACCGGACTTCGGTAAATTCACAGGCCACCGTAGCCGAGTTGAAAACACTCTGTCTGACATCAGCAGATGTGAGGGAATTCCCGAATTATTATTCGTTAATGAGGGCTCTACCGTAGAATCAATATTCCGTTACGGATACGGAACGTACTCGATGCTGGCGTCGATCCAGACATCATGGTAATCGGGATTGTCCTCTCGAGGCGTCATGCTTTGCATTCCGGTTGCCGAACCTGAAATGTGGTAGTGGATGGGATTGAACTGCTCATTCTTAGCCCCGATATCCAGTTCCAGGATCCACTTGTATTTGGTCACACCGTTCTCGACGTAGCTTTCCTTCTCTCGCGGTGGGGGAGACCACCAGAAGGTTCCCCAGTCGGTATGGAACTCGATGAGCGTATCAAAACCGGCGTAGGCATCTACCGGATCGGGCGCTGATGCGTCTGAAGCCCTTCCTTCATCCTCCCATCCGTATTCGGCGATAAAGTGCGCATGTTTGTTTTTATCGGCATCGGGCGTGGAGAGGGTCCACTGCAGATTATCCATCGTCAAAACCGTAGAGCCGGTGACTTTGAGCCGGTCCTCGCTCTCTTCGCAACCTGCCTGAAGCAGGATCCCGATCATCATGCCTGCAATAACGATTACTGACAGAATCGATATGGCCTTTTTCATCGTGTGATCCCTCCCGTTTTATTCCTAATTTAATTATATCACTGCTTCAGGCTTTCGATACGGAAATGTCCAGTGTTGTTAAAACAACCATCCGTTGCTTAGAAAGGCGAAGATGGGCATGGCTAAGGGATTTCTATCACTTGCTCCTCGCACACTTTGGAGTGAGATTCGTAATCGTGCCAGCAGTATTCGAGATTGCAGCTCCCCGGGGAGAGATGGATAACTGAGGACTGGACATCGTAGCAGCAGAGGCAATCACAGGGTGTGGTGAGAACTTCCTCCTCGGTCACCTCGAGCGTGTTTCCTTCGACGGTCAGCGACACTTTGATTTCGTCCGGGCAGCAGTTATAGGTCGCGTTCCGGTGAGTGATGCGCAAAGTTTGATCCTCCACTTCGGCAACGATCTGGTCATCCCCGCACCAGGGGTATTGCCCGCTACCCGAATCAAGCGGTGTTCCCGGCAGGCAACCTGAATCTGAATAATCGCCGATTGCAGGCGGTGCAGACCCCACCAGATACTCCATCAGCACGTCGATCATCTGAGAATAGTTGAGGTTGCCGATCAAATAGTCCATGAGTGCGGAAACGATCTC
>CAZDMY010000414.1:0-2343 GCA_964506405.1 uncultured Dehalococcoidia bacterium
AAACACCGCCGTGGCTTTCGCCAATGCATCCGGAGGTCCATCGGGTCCAACACAAGAGCACGCCGAGGCAGGCATAGGATTCAGAAGGATAGAAACCAGCATAGCCAGCCCCAGCGCACCAGGTAGTAGCTTTTTCATTTCAAATCTCCTTAAATAGATATGCAGATGGTTTCTACCGTGATTTCATGGCCATATATACGCTACCAAAAATGAGCCCGAATAGTAATATGATCACACAAGCAATTAGTCTGACTTTGAGGGTGTCTCTATACCATCCTGGATAGTGGCCTTTCTTTTGCTTCAAACCTCTCCAGTCAAAAAAGATAACAGGGGTGATCATTATTGACATGACTAGTAGAATTACTGAAGCTTCGATAGCAGGTCGGTCGGGGTCACATTTGGATCCCGAGTCAGCCAGGATAAAGTCAACCAGGTAAACCAGGTAAGTTGCACATACGACTGTATATACCCAACTAAGGGTTTGTCCTGCGCATTTCAGCTTATGTCTCATATAGAACAACCTGGAAATGCTGTTTTTAGTGCATGCCATGTCAAACCCTTTTTAATAAAGACGCTTCTTTTGCCAAAAAACGCTCATCCTCGAATTCTTATTCCAGGGACACGGCGGATGCGTTGATAATAATGCCGAATTCACTGACTGAGGTTACCTCTTTTCTATCTAGGTCAACTCTGACGGATTTGCCATCAATCATATAGGATCCGTCGGTGGTTATCACCCCCAGAAAATCCTGGTTCGGTATAATACCCACATCCGCCACCTTTCTGCCATTGTATAAATGCCCGAAAACGTGTGTTACCTCCCACCCGTTTACCAGGAATTCCTGAAGCGCAGGGGCTGATACGGCAATCTGCATCGCCTCCTCTCTTTCCGCATGGCTCAACTCCAGGTCGGTTTCCGGATTGGGCGGAAATGTCACAGTTATTCCAAACGTCCTCAACTCCATCACTTTCTCGTTTTTAAGATCAACTTGGGCAACTATCCGTTTGCCTTCCCCGGTTGAAAAGGTCAGTGTTGCCTCCTCCCCACTCACCTCTTCCACAGCTTCCAGCGTAACGTCCTCACCGGCAGTGACTCTATTAAACGCCTGGCTGTTCCTGACGATCTTCTCGGCCGCTACGGCAAAATCCGTTTTTCCTCCTATCACCGAAGTGCCGATAACAAGTCCAACTACCAAAGCAATCAACACCACTGCCAGTCCGGCCATCTGCCAAGCAGACGGCTTCCACCTTTTCGCCTGAGTTGCCCTTATTTTCATCATGGCCTCACCCGCTATATCCCTTTGCAGCGGCACATTCCCAAGCCCGGAAATAAGCTGGCCTACCTTTAGATATTCAGCCAGAACTTCATGGCAACTCTCGCAGCCATCCAGATGCTCTTCTACTAATCTCAGTTCGTTAAGTCCCAGTTCTCCATCTGCATACGCAGAAAGCAGTATACGCACATTCTTGCATTTCATCATATCTCACCTCCCACCCGTGTGCCGTATTCTCTTCTGAAGTTTTCACGCCCCCTGGCTACGCGCATACGGATTGCATCTTCGGTAGCACCAAAGATTTCGGCAATTTCCCGATACTTGAACCCCTCCACAAAATGGAGGATCATACAGTGTCTCTGGTCGTCGGGTATCCGCAACAAAATGTCCTGGATCACAATTTCCTGCTCAACGTCAACGGAAGATGCCCGATGTGATCCAATATCGTCGCGGCTAAAACGGGCAAGCGGAATGAAGGATAATATTCGGTTGCGGCGATGGTATTTTCTCGCATTGTTGGTGGCAATTCGATAGAGCCAACCGCGGAGAGAGATGTAAACATTGTGTTTCATTATTCCTCGATATGCATTAAGAAAGGTGTCCTGAGCAAGGTCTTGCGCAACATTATCATCTCCCGTCAATCGATACAGGTACCGGATGATATCCGCTTGATAATACTCTACGATTCCCGCAAAGGCTTCGCTATTCCCGTTTCGGATTTCAGCCATGATTTGTGCTTCGTCCAGCGCTGGCATTAATGTATAGCCTCTCTATATACTTGTGATGCATGAGAGCATCAAAACCGAACAAATTTCGAATAAGGTGGTTATTCCGCCAATTTGGCGCTTTCGATAGTTGACATTATCATCATCCATGATATTTGTCATGATACCATGTGCCCATTTCTCACAACTCATGTGAGTTTACGTATCTGTCGATTAAATGAAACCAGACAGTTTGTCGAACATCGGCATCCCTGATTCGCTTGACAACTCGATCTGCACTTGTGTATGCTTCGTGTCAAAGGAGGTGAACGAATGGAAGCCTATTGCATGAAGTGCCGGAAGAA
>CAZDMY010000415.1:0-2342 GCA_964506405.1 uncultured Dehalococcoidia bacterium
CATGTTTGCGTGATCAATCCGGAACGTGTCGGCCTCTGCGGAGCCTACAGCTGGCTGGATTGCAAAGCGGCCTTTGAGATCAATCCGAACGGGGCCAACCAGCCGGTTCAGAAAGGCAAGATCCTCGATGAAGTGAAAGGCGAGTGGCAGGGAGTAAACGAATTTGTTCATAACAACTCCCAGCAGGCCATCGAGCGCTTCACGGTCTATTCCATCATGGATGCTCCCATGACCACGTGCGGATGCTGCGAGTGCGTGATGTCCATCGTGCCGGAGGCTAACGGCGTGATGGTGGTATCACGGGATGACTACAGCAGCACCCCTGCGGGAATGACCTTCACCCAGTTGATGGGTGTGATGGGTGGTGGCCAGCAGACCCCCGGCATGATGGGGCACGGCAAGACCTATATCACCAGTAAGAAATTCATCTCCGCCGACGGCGGCATTAAGAGACTTGTCTGGCTTTCAAAGAACCTCAAAGAGGAATTTGCCGATGAACTCAAGGAGGCCTGTGAAAGGGAAGGCGACCCGGGTCTCATAGATAAGATATGCGACGGGGATATTGCCCAGGATTCCGATGGATTGCTCGCTTTTCTCGAGGAAAAGGGACATCCGGCCCTGACAATGGATCCGATGATTTAATCAGACTCAGTTATCATAAATTAGGAGGCGCTGAATGGCTGTAGAGATACCGGTAGAAAAATGGTCAGGCAGGATCAGGGAGGTTAAGCTCGGCGGAGGCGGTCGTAAAGAGGTAACCATCGGCGGTGCCAGCACTTTGCCGTTCTTGAAGTTTGAAGGGGAAATCCCCAATCCTACCCGGGTTGCGATTGAGATCAGGGATACCGAACCGAGTGATATATCTGAAGTATTGAAGAATGCCTGGGGAGATGCGCTGAAGGATCCCGCCACCTGGGCAAAGAAAGCGGTTGAATTCGGTGCCGAGATCATCTGCCTGAGGCTGGTAAGCGCTCATCCCGAAACGGGTAATACCGGTAAGGACGAGGCGAAAGCAACGGTTGAGAAGGTGCTATCCGCGGTCGATTTACCATTGATTGTGCTGGGCCCCGGCGTCGGCGAGAAGGATAATGAGGTATTGATGGCCGCCTCGGAAGCGGCCAGGGGGCAGCGCATTGCCTTAGGCAATTGCGAGGAAAAGAATTACAAAACCGTTGCTGCCGTATGCATGTCCGACGGCCATATAGCGATTGCCAAGACCCCGCTGGATATCAACCTGGCCAAGCAGTTGAATGTCATGGTGTCCGATATGGGCGTGCCTATGGAATCGATTATTATGGATCCGGACACTGGTGCGCTGGGATACGGCATCGAATATGGATACTCTATCAACGAGCGCGTCCGGCTGGCTGCATTAATGGGCGACAGCATGTGCCAGATGCCGGTTTTAAATCATGCCGGCCCTGAAACCTGGCGGCAGAAGGAAGCCAAAGCCGCTGATGGTGTGCCGAATGAGTGGGGTGGGCTTGATATGCGAGCCGTTATCTGGGAAGAAGTTACGGCAATGGCCTGCCTGGAGAGCGGCGCCGATATACTGGTGATGTCGCATCCCAAGGCAGTGGAAGTCGTCAAGAATGCGATCAGCAAACTTAGTGCGTAAGGAGATGTAGCAATGGCTTTAACGGGTATTCAGATTTACAAATATCTTCCCCAAACCAACTGCAAGGAATGTGGTTTCCCGACCTGCCTGGCATTTGCCATGAAACTGGCTCAAGGGCAAGCCGAATTAGCCAAGTGCCCCTACGTAAGCGACGAAGCGAAGCAGGCTCTGGAAGCTGCTTCTCGCCCGCCTATGAAGGCGGTCACTTTTGGCAGCGGGGAAAAACAGAAGACGGTCGGCGGTGAAACCGTGATGTTCCGTCACGACAAGACGTTCTTTAATCCGGCCGCGCTGGTGATCCGGGTGAAGGATTCGCAATCTGACGACGAAGTGGCCAAAACGGTTGAAGCGGCCAGCAGCTATATTGTCGAACGCGTAGGCATGAGCTTCGGGATCGATGGTATCGCTATTCAAAACGATTCCGGAGACGCCGGGAAATTCGCAGCATGTGTCGACGCTGTTAAGGCTAAAACCGACCTTCCGCTTATTCTGATGTCCACCGACCCGGCAGCGATGGGCGCAGCGCTGGAAAAGGTGGCCGACCGGCGACCGGTGATTTACGGTGCCAACAAGGACAATATTGACCAGATGATCGAGCTCGCCAAGGGTAAGGGCGTTCCTATGGGGATCAAAGGTGAAGGCCTGGATGAACTGGCTGAACTTTCCGAGAAAGCGGAAGGTGCGGGTGTTGCGGACCTTATTCTGGATCCGGGCACACGGAGCT
>CAZDMY010000416.1:0-2337 GCA_964506405.1 uncultured Dehalococcoidia bacterium
TCCGTCGAGGTTTCAATTTGGGGCGAGCCAATCGGATGAAATCCGCAGCCGGCTGGATGATTCCGCTCCTGATGCTGGGTTTGCTGCTCATCCTGCTCATCGAACCTTCCTTCATGTTCGAAAGCGAATCCGGACCAGGGGCAATGCAAGCGGCCATTGGTGTCTCAATTGCCGCCGGCATCGGTGTCGGACTCCTGGCTCAGCGAACCCGGATGTGCTTTGTGGGAGGCTGGCGTGATATCTTCCTCACCCGGGATTTCTATCTGGTCAGCGGCATTGTAGCCTTCTTTGTTGGCGCCATCGTCACCAATGCTATACTGGGCAACATCACCTGGGGATTCGCCGATCAGCCGGTGGCCCATGATGAACATCTGTGGAATTTCCTGGGAATGTTCCTCGCAGGACTTTCGGCCACATTGCTGGGCGGTTGTCCGCTTCGCCAGACGATTCTGGCCAGCGAGGGTGATACCGATGCCGGAATGACCGTTCTTGGCTTGGTAGCCGGCGCAGCTTTTGCCCATAATTTCATGACTGCAGCCAGCCCGGCAGGAATCGGCGATTTCAGCGTTCTGGCAGTGATTATCGGGATTGTTTTCTGTTTGGGAGTCGGCGTGTTATTCAGGGAAACGGCATAAAGAGGACCATGTGTCAATTCTTAAGCGGAAGAAAACCAATTTCGAAGGTGGGGGCCTGATCCTTTTTGAGGATGTTCCTCAGGCCATCAAGGCCGAGAAAGTGCTCAAAAAAGCCGGATATCAGGTGAAGCTGGTTGCACCGCCGCCGCCGCTTCGCAAGGGATGCGACCTGTCTGTCGAAATCAATCTTGTCGAGCAGATGGGAATCAAACGACTTCTAGATGAACGAAATCTAGCGCACATGGAAATCGCCCCCTTGAGCGAAAAGACTTCGGATTTGCTGGACATAGTGACAGTTACCGACTTCGGCGATGCACTGATGGTTAAGGCCGGGAATATGAAAATCAGCTTCGATAAATCGACCGGAATGATCCTGAACACATCGGGGGGAGGATGCCCGGATATCCCTTATTTGCATGCGGAACTCATCGATAAAAAGCTGACCGAAGCACCTCAGCCAAAGGATATCGGATTCACTCTATGTTCCCTCATGGCAGACCGGGCATTTGACGAATGCCTCAAGATATGGCAGGAAGTTGAATCATGATACTCATAGCAGGCACATTGCCGTTTAAAGACCTGCCGCTTATCACCGGCAAGGTCGAGAAAAATGAAGATGATCTTATCGTCGATGGTTATCATTTTCCGTGCACCCAGGGAACAGGAGCGCTGATCAGCGCTACGCTGGCAACTGCGCAGTATCTCGGAATCGATCCACCTCATGCACTTGTGGCCGGAGATATCGGGCGTGGAAAAGGAAGTGCGGCAATTTATGAGCATCTATCGAAAAATCTATCTGAAACTTCGCCCAATGTGCTGGTGATGCACTACATCCTGCCGGATATGGTTCAAATGCGGCTTGTTTGCGATGCTGCTGATCATTGCGAAAAGAGGCCAGTGATGGTAGCGGATGCCGCTTCAATGTATGCCGCCAAAGCGGCCAGAATCGCGGAACGATTCGATGTGTTCACTCCGGACTTGGCGGAATTGGGATTCCTGGCAGACCCGGAAGCGACTCATCCAGCCTATATTGCCGACCACCTCTTCAACGCTCAAATTGGCCATGTGCCGGATTTAATTCAATCCGTCTACCGCCAGAAAAACGCGCCGAAACTAATTCTGGTGAAAGGTTCTACCGATTACATCATTCGGAATGGCAAAATCCTTGAAACTATCCAAGTTCCAAATGTACCCGCACTTGAAGCAATCGGCGGAACCGGTGACACGATCACCGGTATCCTGGCGGCGCTTCTCGATGCGGATATGGAACTCCACGAGGCGGCTATTATTGCTGCCAAATCAAATCGCATGGCCGGTCAGTATGCTGATGCCAGCCCGTCAACAAAGATTTCTCAGATAATCGATCAGTTCCCTGCTGTATATTCCGATCACCTGTGCACCTGGAGCGGGGTCTGCTCTGTCGATTACGCAAAATAAGGGAGGTAACATGATAGAAGTTGATGCACGGGGTTTTTCCTGCCCCATACCGGTTGTAAAAACGAAGAAAGCCATTGATAGTAATCCGAACCAACCGATCACGATCTATGTAGAAAGCGATGTTTCAAGGGAGAACGTCACGCGATTGGCCCAGGGCAGGGGATATTTAGTAGATTTCGAAACAATCGAAGATGGATTTAGGCTAAATCTGAGTCCCGTCAAGTAGGGTCATGTGATATTATATATTCGATGATAATGAGGCGTG
>CAZDMY010000417.1:0-2334 GCA_964506405.1 uncultured Dehalococcoidia bacterium
GGCGTGCTCTTGTGTCGGACCCGATGCACCTTCGGATGCATTGACGAAAGCCACGGCGGTGTTTTCCGGTATAGTGGTTTCGATGGATTGTCAGTGTTCAGGCCCTGTTCAATCCAGCGCCGACCCGGTGAAGGTGACCTTTAGGGTCGATGAAGTGTGGAAGGGTCCTGAAGAGGCGGTTCTCTCCATTTCAACCGCGGTTTCCAGTGTCAGCTGCGGGTATGAGTTCCAGCTTGGCGAATCCTACCTGGTATATGCATTTGGTCCGGAAGAAAAACTGGGAGTGAATCTATGCAGCCGAACGAAACCGCGAGCGGTGGCAAGTGATGATTTTGAAGCACTGGGACCGGGGAAGAAGATGGTCCAATCGCAGACTGGAGATGATATATCACAGGTACCGATACAGAGCGGGATATCCTCTGCTGATGAAGGGTTCGATTACATTCCGATCATAACCTTCGTCGCAGGTGTCCCGGTTGGCATACTGGTCTGGACACTGCTGAAAAGGAGGCGGCAAGAAAGATTATGAAACACGCGTACATCTATATCACTATATTTTTATTGATGCTTTTTATTACTGGTTCATTGGCTTGTGTGGGCAATGACAAAACAGAGTTTGGGATTTACCTTGCTGACAGCGGCGAACTGGTCCTTTCCGAAAAACACATAAAAGCATACTATCCTGATGCCCATACGCTTGAGCTGAATGAACAGGGGATCGAAAAGTGGAACTCGTACCTGACCTATACCACGATACCGAAACTGGACCAGTGCCTGTTTTTGAAAGACTTCGTGCTCAAGATAAAGGGAGATGAAATATACCGCGGTAAATTCTATTCGGCGGTATCTTCGATCAGCTACTCTGGAATTGTAATCATGGATGCGCTCTTCAAGTTGGATTCCACCAACAGTACAATATGGATCAAAAACAGCTATCCGGGATCGTTTTCTGAAAACCAGGATGACCCCCGAAATGACCTAAGGATCATTGAGTTCTTTGAGAAGAAAGGGCTCTTGAAGTACGGGGAACCGCCCTCCCGCTTGATAGAAGTTACACCTGCCTCCGGCCCTGAATCACCTCCGATAACAACAACCGATAATGAAGAGCAATGGGATGATTTCCAGGGATTTTCTGCCGGCGATAACTACGATGGATACCATTTGGAAAACGGATCGACGATCTACTATTTGAAAGGCGGAATAACCAAGGTCTATGGCCCTGATAATGAACTGATAGGACATATTAAGGAGGAAGGTATTGCCCAGGTGACAGTACCGGGCGGAAAAGGTTCTCAGCCAGCCACCCACGTCCTGCACGGTTCCTGCGTCACTCAGGATGGTTTCATCACCCTTGTCGGCGGGATTACTTTAGTGGATCTTAGACCCAATACATATGATGATAAATTTACTGACCAGGAGGCATTCACTGGCTTCTGGCGAGCAACCGGTGGAGATATATCGATACCCGAATCTGAGCGGGAGCCCGGAAAGATATATAATTACAATGACTATGGCATCAAGATAGAAAATGATGACCATGCCCGGATCACTTTCAATAACGAAATCGGCCAAACGAAAGTAGAGGGAACCATAAATGAGGATGAAATTCAACTCTCTTTCGGGAGTTTTGAGGCGATATTCCGTTTTCATGATGAAACCACGGCTTTTGCAACCTTCTATGATGATGACCGAGCCTATGTCAAGGAGCTCACCCGGCAGTCATACTGGCCCATCGTGACGATCCTCGGATCTCAGGTGAAACCGCAGCCTGGAGAGTATCTTTTCTGTGGAGATCAAGAATCGTCCGGCATTTTGCTCAAATCAGTAAAGATTGAAACCGGTATAAGCGATACCAAATTCTCTAATCCGGCTGCCAGACTAGAACCGCAACAGGCAAATCCTGGTGATCTAATGGTCACAGTAAGCGGAGAACTTGAGTATGTCAGAGGACATGGGCCATCCAGAGCGATACTGGCATTGTATGCCGAAGGATATGATTCGGAAGGAGAACAGGTTGCCTGGACGCTCGACAGCGCTCACATAGCAGGGCAGTCGCAATTGGAATTGCAGCAAGGTAATGCGGAGCCGTTCACCCTGCATCTCAATTTCGCCGAAACACTGCGGGTAGTCGAAATCCACGCCTGTGCCCATTCTCAACCGCCACCGTAACGAAAAGTATATTCCCAAGTTTGGCCAGTCGGGTACAAGGAAAATTGACGAGAGGGTGTTATAATCGAGCTATGTCAGGTGATATACGAGTTAGCCGGACCTTTTCTTCGCTGGCAGCCTTCGTCCTGGTGATTGCCCTATTACTCTCAGCCTGTACTGGATCGG
>CAZDMY010000418.1:0-2326 GCA_964506405.1 uncultured Dehalococcoidia bacterium
CTCGCATCGAAAGGAGGTAATCGTCATGTTAGGTTGGTCAATACTGTTTTTAGTAGTCGCGTTGATTGCAGCGATACTAGGGTTTGGGGTGCTTGCCGATCTTGCGGCAAACATCGCCGTTATCCTGTTTATCGTCTTCATAATATTGCTCGTACTCTCCGTTGCGTTTCCACGGTATCGACGCTGGAGATGATCATAGTATTTGAGGAAGTTCGATAGAACGGCAAATAATACAAACGAAAGGAATAGATTATGGAATGGGATCTGACAAATACCACTGGTTTTATAGCGGGGGTTGTAGGTATCGCTACAGGCATCATAATAATCGCATGGCCCAGAGCTCTGGCCATTATCGTCGGACTATACCTGATCCTGATCGGAGCTCTGTCTATTGTGAATGCTATCGACTAGCCGTTGCCTGCATCATAAGAGGAGGCTACATGATTATATGAAGCAAATCGTCACGCTGACCGTGAACCCGGCCATCGATAAAAGCACTTCTCTCGATCGCGTGCTGCCCGAGATCAAGCTGCGGTGTGATCCGCCGCGATACGAGCCCGGAGGTGGTGGTATAAACGTATCCCGGGCGATCAAGCGCCTGGGTGGGGAATCGATCGCCATCTATCCGGCTGGTGGCGCTACCGGAACGCTGCTGGAAGAGTTGATGGATGCTGAGGGAATCGAGCATATCTCAATTACCACCGAAGAGCTGACGCGTGAAAACATGACTGTTCTGGAATCCACTACGAATCAGCAGTTCCGCTTCGTCATGCCCGGCGTGTCGTTGCAGGACTCTGAGTGGCAGTCATGCCTGGACAGATTGAATGCGATCGATCCGAAACCCGATTACATCGTAGCAAGCGGCAGCCTTCCGGCAAATGTTCCGGAGGATTTTTACGGCCGTGTTGCCGAAACGGGTAAGGCTATGGGCGCTAAAGTGATCGTTGATACTTCCGGTCAAGCGCTGGAAAAGGCTTTGGAAAGCGGTGTTTTCCTGATCAAGCCTAATACGCGGGAAATCGCTTTCCTTGGCGATAAAGAAGTGGGAGATGAAAAAGAGGCATATGCCACCGCCCGCGATATCGTGGCGCAGGAGAAAAGCGAGTACGTGGCCGTCTCTCTCGGAGGGGGCGGGGCCATCCTTGCGTTTCAAGAGGGATGTCTTCGCCTTCGAGCACCCACGGTGCCCATTATCAGCAAGGTCGGGGCGGGCGACAGTATGGTAGCCGGAATGACCTTGAAGCTCGCCGAGGGATGGTCGGTCCAGGAGGCCGCCCGATTCGGAATTGCCGCCGGGGCTGCTGCGGTGATGACGCCGGGAACCGAACTATGCCGCCTGGAGGACACCGAGCAGCTTTATGAACAAATGCAATCCGAGGAGTAAAGAGGGGGAAAACTATGGAAACACTGGGGACGCAAAAAAATATCGATGAACTTATCGATCAACTAACATGTGATGACATCATTGCCTGCCGGAATGCCCGCCAGTCACTGGTGGAAATTGGAGAAGAGGCAGTGCCGCATTTGATCGATGCACTTTCGGACAAACGCGAATGGGTCCGGTGGGAAGCGGCCAAAGCCCTGGGTGAGATCGACGGACCAAAGGCAGCGCAGGCGTTGCTGGATCACCTGGAAGACGAACGCTTCGATATTCGATGGCTGGCTGCCGAGGGCCTCATTCAGGTGGGGCGACCAATCGTGGAGCCCATCCTGCAGGCGCTCCTGGATCGCCCGCAGTCGGTGTGGCTCCGCCAGAGCGCGCATCGAGTTTTCAGGGGATTGGCGCGAGGCGAGTTGCGGGATTTGCTGAATCCGGTCTTGAGAGCGATTGAAAGCGACGATCCTTCGGTCCGTGTGCCGGTCGCCGCTGAGGAAGCGCTGGGCAAGTTGCATGGGCATGGTGGGTAACTTGCGCTTTGATTTGCTCGATTTAGGTGTCGTCGCGAGGCATTTGTGGAATGTCGTGGCGAACTCCCTGATCAATCAGAGATTGCCATCCGCCGCCGCGGACGGGCTGGCAACGACAGATTTAACCACCTCACTCGTACGGGCGCAAGGCGTTGCGCCCCTACAAACACCGAAGCGGCGCAAGGATTTACCACCCGCCCAACCCCTCTGGATTCCCGTTTGCTCGGGAATGACATGTAAGATTAGTATGGTAAAACTCCCTCTCCCTTGAGGGAGAGGCTTAAGGTGAGGGTGAAGATTTCGCTGGAGCATTTTTACTCACTATAACATTGAGCCGTGCCTGGCATTTCACCCTCCCTCTTACAGGCTGTCCGAAATTGCATGGTCTTTAACTTTCGTAGCGCGACCCTTCAGGGTC
>CAZDMY010000419.1:0-2325 GCA_964506405.1 uncultured Dehalococcoidia bacterium
TCATGCTCAAGGAGATCGAGGCGCGGTACCGGGCACTGTTCGAGCGTTCGCTCGACCTGGTCTTTATCCATGAATTCAACGGCGGCTTTATCGATGTAAATGACGTCATGCTCGATCGGCTGGGGTATACGCTGGATGAGTTGCTCTCCACGACGTTTATCAATTTACTGCCCGACGATCAGAAAGAACGGGGGAAGCAGGTCCATGAAGAGATCATCCAAACCGGTCACCAGAGTAAAATCGCTCAGTTCAAAATCCGGCACAAGAACGGGGATTATCTCGATATTGAAGTGGCCGCCTCAACCATTATGCGCTGGGGGCAACCCTATGCGATTCAGGGAGTTGCCAGGGATATCTCCGAGCGGGTAAAAGCCGAAGAGAGGCTCCGTTCGATGAACGAAGATCTACAGCAGGCGCTGGAACGCCTCCAGATGAGCCAGGAACAGTTGCTGCAATCGGAGAAACTGGCCGCGGTGGGGCAACTGGTTTCAGGTGTTGCTCACGAACTGAACAATCCGTTGATGGCTATTTCCGGATATGCGGAGATGCTATGCCAGAATGTGCAGACTGAAACGGAACAAAGATACGCCCGTTCCCTGTACAACCAGGCGGAGCGGGCCATCAGCATCGTGCAGAATCTGCTTTCGTTTGCCCGAAAACAGGAGGCTGAGAAGGTACCGGTTTCGGTCAACGACGTTATCCAAAGCGTCGTGGCCCTGCGCGCTTATGAATTGAATGTGGATAACATATCGGTGGAAACAGACCTGTGTAAGGACATTCCGGCCGTTACCGGCGATTTCCAGCAGTTACAGCAGGTATTTCTCAACCTTCTGCTGAACAGCGAACAGGCGTTTGATGGATCGGCGGCGGGACAGGCCATCAGTATACGAACGGAGGTAATGGACGGCAGGATCAGGGTCCTTTTCAGTGATAACGGGCCGGGAATCCCCCAGGACGTCCAGAGCCGGGTGTTTGAGCCCTTCTTCACCACCAAGGAAGTGGGCAAGGGAACCGGGCTGGGATTGAGCATCTGTTACGGGATCATCCGGGATCACGCCGGGGAAATCCGTCTGGAAAGCGAGGCCGGCCGGGGGACCACGTTTACCATCGAACTGCCGGTCTCCGCGCTACTACCGGCCCGTACGGATCAGGCAAAGGACGGTCTGAATACAGCCTGATCCGGCTGCACTTGACAAGCCTCCTTAGCGAAGTGCTATACTATTAAGCTAGATAGTAGCGCTTGACAATTGGTCCGATACAATATAACATGAATACGAAGATGCGCCAGGCTTGCCCGGATTTTGGGGCTATCGCTTAATTAAGAGGACGAATGACCACCACAACTACCACGACCACAGTTATTCTGCTGACAACCACCAAGGCCGGTTTGGCGCTGGGGATAGTGGCCACCATTCTTCTGATCCTGGCACTGATTATCCGGGAGCTTTCTTCGGCTTATATCGGCAATGAACACCTGTCTCTCCGGGAACGCTTCCGGCTGGTGCTGCGGCGGGAACGGATCAAGGCCTTGAGTAAAAACGTCCTGGTAGCCATCGTGCCATTGCTTTTAATTTTCATTTTGATTGTTGTGACCGAGGTCAGCGATATCCTGACCACATGATATTTTACGGAGGGGTTGAGGGGCATATTCTGTCTCCCGCAATAAAATGTTAAAATCTCCCAGATTAGTGATCCTTACACTGGCAGTGCTCCTACTGCCAGTTTTGCTATTTGTTGTGTTTTCCGTTGATTACGCCAGCGCGCAGCAACGGTGGTTCTTAAGTGACAACGATTCTGGTCTGAATGACTGGAATGAGCAAGATGCTTACGTAATGTACAAAGGGGATTTTGACAACAGCACAAATGACTACGTCACCATAGCGGATGATGAATACAGGTTGTGGATTGCCGATCAGGCGGTCCAGGCAGATGAAGTGGTCTTCGATCCCGATGCTACTTGCAAGTGGGGATGGTCTTTCAAAGGGGAGGGGAGCGACCAGTCAGTTGAATGGGTTGTAGGAGGATATGACCCAACTGGGCCTTCGTTCTATGATGAGACCAACGATGGTGACGGCGATAACAACAAACTTACACTGCAGCAGGGAGATTACTTGGCAGTACAATTGGTCGATGACGACGAGAACACTCATGACGTCGGCATACAAGTCGGCTATTTTGAGGGCGAATTTGATCCTTATCCTTGCTACCTTTCCTGGGCCTGTGATAGCCCTCCTTATCCCGTCCCTGACGTCGGGGCTTGGCTCATGTTTGCGTTTGGTGCTGTAATCATAGGGTTTGTTGGGTGGCGATGCCAAAAGAAACTAC
>CAZDMY010000420.1:0-2314 GCA_964506405.1 uncultured Dehalococcoidia bacterium
AGCCCGTTCTCACCGTCCGGGAAGTCCAGGATCGCGGCCACGTGCACCCAGCCGGCAGCCGCGCCCAGGTTCGAGTCCATGGTCACCGTGTTCTGCGTACCGCCAAACTCAATGTGCGGGGTTTATCAAACGTGGAATTGCTTGCCGACAAAACAGAAAAGATACTCGGAGAGATTCCACAGCAGCCGGATTGCGTGATCCTGGATCCGCCCCGCGCAGGATGTTTCCCGGAGGCCATCGAGGCCCTGGTTGCCAGGCCTCCGGCCCGGATTGTCTATGTCTCTTGCGACCCGCGCGCTCTGGCCCGAGATCTGAAGATGCTGACGAGCGGACCTTTCATAATTGAAGAAGTGCTGCCAGTCGATCTCTTCCCGCAGACCCATCATATAGAATGCCTGGCGGTCCTTTCCTGTACATTGTAAAAAAATCCCCCCAGCCTTTTGCCGGGCTGGGGGGATTACCTCAAATATCAATTATTGTAAGGCCTATTTGCGCCTGTAGTGCATGAATTTGTACTCATCCAGTTCGACGTAGTTCTGGGGTGGGATGAGGAGGGTTGTTTGAGTGTGCTCGATGATTGCCGGGCCATCAATCCGATTACCTGCTTCCAGCAGATCCTGCTCATATGTGTCGAAAGTAATCCATGTGCCGTCGAAATAGGCATCCCGCTTTCCTTTATGAGCTTCCTTTGCCGGCTCCTTGCCCTGAATCGGTGAAGATTGTATGGCCGGTTTTGGTTTCTCTACCGCAGCCTCCACGTAGATTTCGGTGATCTGATAACCTGCTTCAGGGAAGCGTGCTCCCGCCGGGTAGATTTTAGTGTAATGACTTTCGAAGGCTCCGATAACTTTATCAAGATCCTCAATGGTATTCACGCGTCCAACTTCCACTGGGACCTCCCAGTTGGAGAGCTGACCAATATACCGGCAGGAGATGCCGTGCCGGAATTTAACCTGCTCCCGTGAAAACCCCTCTTTTTCCAGGTCCTCGTAGCCGCGTTCCTCTAATTGTTCCCATACCTGGCTCAGAACGCTGCCCTGGAACAGTCGGACTTCATCCGGCATATCCGGTGTCAAGAAGAAGGTCACTGCCTGATCATATCGATGGAAGTAGTCCGCTGCTGCTACTCCGAATGAGGAAAAGACTGCTGCCCAGGGAACGACGATCACCTCGGCGAAATCAATGATGCGGTCCAGCCCCCATAAGTGTAGCGGTCCGGCGGCACCATAAACCAGCAGGGTGAATTCAGCCGGGTTCAAACCTTTGGATAACAGTACCCCATTCATATGATCGGCTACCTTGGCATGAAGCAGTTCGAGTATTTTGAGAGATACATCGTAGACGTCCTGGCCGAGCGGCTCGGCTACCTGATTGGTCAATTCTGTATGGGCCCGCTCCTTATCCACTTGAATAGTCCCACCCAGGTAGTAGTCGGGATTGACATAACCGAGCGTCAGGTCGATATCACCTATTGTTACTTGATCTGAGGCATACATTGTGCCGAGATCCGCCTTTACGCTGTCCGGGCCGATGGTGATTCGTCCATTGACCGGATCGGCATGAACGACATGGCTGCAACCTGCTCCCAGGCAGTCGATAGCGATCATGGGCATTCGGACCTTATGACCGGCGAACTCGGGGGACTTATCGACCGGCAGGAGCCCGGCGGCGATCAGCCCGATATCGCAGGTGGTGCAACCCAGATCCCAGCAAACCATGTTGGGTTTCTTGAGGAATTCGGATATAAACTTGCCTCCCAGCAGCCCGCCGGTCGGGCCGGAGGCCACCGCCTCAGCCAGCCTCGGATAGCGCACGGTGGCCGCAGCGCCGTAACCGAGCAGGGTCATCATCTCGTGCTTATATCCCTCAGATTTGGCGGAATCTTCCACATGAATCAGTGCTTTTCGAGCGGTTTCCTGGATGTAGCATTGCACCAGCAGGGTTTTCAATCTCTCGGTTTCATTTGGTACTGCACACATCTCACTTGAAGTGACCACCGGCATATCCTTCCCGTTTTTGGTGATAATCTCAAGGGCGATTTCTTTCATACGGTTCTCGTGAGCCGGATTAGCGTAAGAGCCGATGCACATGCAGGCGATGATCTCCACACCGTTATCAATCAGTTCCTGTACTCCCTGGTATACCTCTGCTTCCACCATAGGGATGATCACGGTGCCAGGGAAGGAATGATGTTGCATGTAGTAGCTTCCGACATTCACTCGCTCAGTTACCTCTCGGATGTTACGGGGATGTACCAGCCATGGGGTATGTTCATGCAATTGCTGGTGGAGAATATCTTCATAGGTCTGGCCGA
>CAZDMY010000421.1:0-392 GCA_964506405.1 uncultured Dehalococcoidia bacterium
TGGTCGGGAGGAAGTCAATGGTCGCGGCGACTTCGGAGCAGACTCTGCCGGCGGGGATTTTTCCGGGCCAGCGCATAATGCAGGGCATTCGCATGCCGCCTTCATAGGTGGTGAACTTGCCGTCGCGCAGGGGCAGTGCACAGCCGCCATCCTCTTTGAATTGCAGCCAGGGACCGTTATCGGAGGTAAAAATGACCAGTGTGTTACTGTCAAGGTCTAACGTTTTGAGCGTTTTAAGGATTTCGCCGACGCCGAAGTCAATTTCCTCAATCACATCACCATAAAGGCCGCGCTCGCTTTTACCTTTAAATTTCTCCGAGGCGAAGAGAGGGACGTGGGGCATCGTGTGCGGCAGGTATAGAAAGAACGGGCGGTTTTTATTGGCGGTGATG
>CAZDMY010000421.1:402-2294 GCA_964506405.1 uncultured Dehalococcoidia bacterium
GATGAATGCGACGGCCTGTTCGGTGTAGCGTTTGGTCAGGGTTGACTGGTCGCAGGGATATTCAATGACCTTTTCATCGCGCATGAGGGGAACCCAGTGTCCTTTTGGTTCCTCCGTGCGTATGCGTTCAACTGTCATACCTTTGTTAAGCTGGATATCGGGGGCGAGCTCCATCGTCGGATCGATTTCCATGTCGTTGCTGTAGGGGATTCCATAATACATATCGAAGCCCTGTCGGGTTGGCAGGAATCGGGGTTTATGACCGAGGTGCCATTTACCGATGCAGGCGGTGGCGTAGCCGCAGTTCTTGAGCAAGTCGGCTATTGTTATCTCATCGGGATGTAAGCCGATCAGACCCATTTCACCTCCGGGGAAGAGGACATCCGGGATACTGACGCGGGTCGGGTAACAACCTGTCAGAAGCGCGGCCCTTGAAGGTGAGCAGACCGGGCTGGCACAATAAAAATCGGTGAACCTTATTCCTTCTTCTGCCATACGGTCGAGATTTGGCGTTTTGATGAGGGGTGAGCCGTAACAGCCGAGGTCCTGGTAGCCCTGGTCGTCAGTGAAGATGATGATGAAATTGGGTTTGGTTTCAGAGGGACTACCGAAGGAGGATAGAGAAGGTGCAGCAAGAAGAGTACCTGCAGCGGCTGCGGTTTTTTTCAGGAATTTACGCCGTGACAGTTCCATGGTCGCTTTCCTTTCTTTATATGATTGGGCTATAAAAGTTCAGTTGCTCATAAGCATCAGGGTACAATGTTAACACAATTGCCGTTAATTTACCACCTTATCCTGTGCTACTGGAAGGTGAATTATAAAATAATTCCATCCTTGTTTATTAATAATAAGGCTGGTAAAATAGTGATGAGATATTTTAGGATACTGAGATAATGCTCTCATGATGAGTGGTGTAAAACAGGAGCAGAGAATAATGAGGACTTTAATATCAGTAATAACTTTCCTTCTGCTTTTTTCCTTTGTTCTTTGTTTTGAGGGTTGTCGGCAAAAGCAGGACATAGTTTCCATCCAGCAAAAGCTTGAAGAATTTGATGATGTTGACGCATTCGTTACCTAGCTGAAAGTTCAAAACAGCGTGACAGGGGTTACACATGATAAACTTACGCTGCTAACATCAAATCCGCCGACGCAGATAGTAACATTCTTTCTCGATGGTGTTCAGCACCAATTTTTTCTGACTGTTGATGTTGATGCAAAGGTCAAACTCCTCAAACCGACATAGGAAGAACTTAACAGAATGAAAGATTAAAAGGTTAAATTACGACGGGGTGTTTACAAGGGGGATGTTTTGGGGTAGTATCCGCTATTGAGTTGTCGTGATAGCTTTGAGTATTTATCAATGGTGTAAAAGGTGAAATGATGAGTTCGGATTTTGTAACGGTTGTGACGGGGCTGCCGCGGTCGGGCACGTCGATGATGATGCAGGTATTGGAAGCGGGCGGCATGGATATACTCAGCGACAACGTCCGCACGAGTGATGAAGACAATCCGCGGGGGTATTATGAATTCGAAGCCGTCAAGCAAACCAAGGAGGATGCTTCGTGGGTGGCCGCGGGCAAGGCGGTAAAGATGGTGTACCGGCTGCTGTATGATTTGCCGGCGGGTTATGAGTACAGGGTGATTTTTATGCGAAGGGATATGGAGGAGATTCTGCGATCGCAGAAGATTATGCTCAAACGAAGCGGCAGGGACGAGGGCGGGGTGAGCGAGGAGATGTTTGCCGAGATGTTCAAGAAAGACCTGGTGAAAATTGATGAATGGCTGGAGGGCCGGGAGAATATGCCGGTGATATCGGTGAATTATAAGGATGTGATTGAGGAGCCGGCGGAGCAGTGCCGCAGGGTCAATGAATTTCTCGGCGGGATGCTGGA
>CAZDMY010000422.1:0-2294 GCA_964506405.1 uncultured Dehalococcoidia bacterium
CGCTTTTTCTTTTTTCTCTTCCGTCTTCCGTCTTCCGTTTTCCGTCTTCCGTTTCCCATTGCCGCACTGCCCCGCTCAATCCCTTGCGGACTGGGGATCGAGTGCATCGCGCAATCCGTCGCCCAGGAAGTTGAATCCCAGGATGGTAAACATGATGGCAAGACCGGGGAAGATGCTTATGTGGGGTGCTCGACGGATGAAAGAACGTCCGTCGGCCAATATGCTACCCCAACTCGGGGTAGGCGGTTGTATCCCGAGTCCGAGGAAACTGAGGGACGCTTCCGCCAGAATGGCCGTCGCCATTCCAAACGTGGCCACCACGATGATCGGAGCCAGTAGGTTGGGCAGGAAGTAGTGGATCAAGAGTTGATGGTCCCTCAAACCGATCGCCCTGCCCGCTTCCACGAACTCCTTTTCCCTAATCGACAACGAATCGCCCCTCACCAGGCGAGCATAGGTCGTCCATCCCACGGCTCCGAGGGCGATCATGACATTGTACAGACTGGGACCCAAAACAGCCATTATCGCGATCGCGAGCAAGATGACCGGGAAACCGCGGAATATATCTACGAGTCGCATGATTAGGGTATCCCAAATCCCTCCGTAGTATCCGGCGATTAGGCCCAGGCTTACTCCGATTACCACACCAATTCCGACGGCAATCACCCCGACCTGCAAAGAGACGCGCGAACCGTAGATGATTCGACTGAGCAAATCCCGGCCGATGGGATCCGTCCCCAAAATGAATCCTTCGCTTCCCGGACTGAGCATGACTTTGTCCTCGTATGGCGTAGTCGGATCGTGGGGCGCCACGAGCGGTGCGAAGACCGCCAAGAAGGCCACGATCCCAACTATGACCAGCCCGACCAAAGCCAGCTTGTTGCGACGAAATCGCCGCCACATCTTGGTGATGCTGCGCCTTTCGGGCCCAATTGCCTCTCTGTGTTGACGCCGGACTTCTTCGCTATTCTCGGTCAACTAAGACACCCCTCCAATCCTCAATCATAACGAATCCGCGGATCCAACCAGGTGTAAATGATATCCACCGCCAGGTTGGCCAAAACGAAGGCGGTCGCCAGCACCAACACCATACCCTGTACCACCATGAAATCTCGGCGATTGATCGAGGATATTATCATCCGGCCGGCCCCCGGCCAGGCAAACACGGTCTCTACGATTACGGAACCCCCGAGAAGCTGGCCTAGCCGCAATCCCAATACGGTAACGACGGGCAACAACGCGTTCTTCAGGGCGTGTCTGTAAACGATGACTCTCTCGGAGAGCCCTTTGGCGCGGGCCGTACGGATGTAATCCTCCTTGAGTACCTCGAGCATGTTGGACCGCGTGAGCCGGGTAATGAGGGCGGCAGTGATCAGGCCCAAAGTCACGGAGGGCAGGACGAGATGCCTAATTGAACGGATGAAGGGACTCGGATTGAACTGGGTGAGGAGAACCCACACTCCGCCAAGCAACGAACCACCTCGACCGGAAGCCGGAAACCATCCCAGATAGAGAGAGGCGAGCAATATAAGAACCAAACCCAGCCAAAAACTTGGCATGGAAATACCGAACAATGCTCCCATCATGCTGGTATAGTCTATCAAGCTGTACTTCTTGACCGCCGATATTACCCCGACCGGGATAGCGATCGCGATGGATAGTACGAAGGCCGTCAGCGTGAGTTCCAAAGTGGCAGGCAATCGTTCCCTGATCATTTCGGAAACCGGGCGATTGGTTCTATAGGACATTCCCAGATCACCCTGAACTGCTCCCGTGAGGAAATCGCCAAACTGTACCCAGAATGGTCGATCGAGGCCCAGTTCGCTCCTTATCCTGGCAATTTCTTCTTCGCTGGCATTCTCCATACCGATCTTGATGAGTACCGGATCCCCCGGCGTGATGAAGGCCAGGGAGAAGACCAGAAGCGACACCCCCAACAGTACCGGTATGAGTGCAAAGGCCCTTCGTACGATAAACGAATACACTTATGCAGCCTCCCAATGTTTACGTAACGAAGATGGTTTCGTCTCGACCGGCAACTTCGTCTTCGCCGCGACGGCGGGTCAGCCGTCGCGGCGAAGATTAGGATATCTGCGTTACTCCGACATCCACACTTCGGCGAAGGGGGTCTTGAACCAGAAGGCACCAGAGAAATACGGCTCTATGTCGCGGACGACGTCCTGATAGGCTATGATTCTCTCGTCGTGATAGACGAAAGCTGCCGGTGCCTCATCCACGATGATTTCTTGTGCCTCGCGATAGATATCCTTTCGCTTCTCGATATCTGGCTCTAC
>CAZDMY010000423.1:0-2282 GCA_964506405.1 uncultured Dehalococcoidia bacterium
TGGCATTTACCCTGGCCACAGAGGAGATTTCCAGGGGATCGGCCGGACTGGGAGTCGTGTACCTGGTCAGTTCGGGTCTGGCGATTAATCCTATACTGTTTTGTGGGACCGAGGCTCAGAAGCAGCGCTATACTGGCCAGGTCATGCAGGGCGCTATCGGCGCTTTCGGCCTGACGGAAGCTGCGGCCGGCAGCGATGTGGCTGCCTTGGAAACCACTTATGTGCAAGAAGGCGGCCACTATATCCTGGATGGCGTGAAGATTTTCATATCCAATGGGGCCGAGGCGGATTTCGTAACAACCTTTGCGACCCGGGACAAATCCCTGGGTCATCGCGGGATCAGCGCGTTCGTTGTGGAAAAAGGTACCGAGGGTTTTTCGGTGGGAAAGGTAGAAAAAAAGATGGGATTGCATCCGGCTTCGGCAGCGGAACTGGTTTTCAGCGATTGCCGTATACCGGCCGAGAATATGATTGGCACTGAGGGCGAAGGTTTCAAAGTCGCACTAAAAGCCATCGACGCCAGCCGGGTGAGTATCGCCGCCCAGGCGGTTGGTATTGCGCAGGCGGCTTTCGATGCGGCCACTGAATATGCCTTACAGCGCAAGCAGTTCGGTAAGGAACTGGCGCGGCTCCAGGCCATTCAGTGGATGATTGCCGATATGGCCACGGATATCGACGCCGCGCGTCTCCTGACGCACCGAGCCGGCTGGTTGATTCATCAGAAGAGGGATTATCTGAAGGAAGCGGCCATGGCAAAACTATTTGCCTCAGAGGCGGCTCACCGGGTGTGCCACAAGGCGCTCCAGATATTCGGTGGATATGGATACATAAAGGATTTTGCGATTGAACGGTATGTTCGCGATCAGCGTATCACTGAGATCTACGAGGGAACCTCGGAAATGCAGCGGATGACCATTGCGCGGCAGTTACTGAATCTGCGCTGATTCCCCGGCTGGATTTCCTTTACCCTTAACCGGTCGTGTAAGCGCCGGTTCCCACCGCGATCAGTTCCTCTTCCTCATTAAGCAGGGCCATTCGAGTAACTGCGACCTTGTTTCCCATACGCAGTATTGAGGCTGTCGCCTTGAATCGTTCACCCTTGCCTGGTTGCAGATAATCCACACGCAGATCGATTGAGCCGATCTTCGCCACGCGTTTAATGCGTTTTTCCAGCGGTTGCCCCTTAGATTGTTCGATGGCTTTCAGCCAGATGGCGTGCCCGCCGACATCATCCAGCATGGAAGCGATCACGCCCCCATGTAAGGTCCGGTAGACAAGATTGCCGACATAGTCGTCCCGCATGGTAAAACCAAGAACCGGAGTATCGAAATCGGGCGATTCGACGGTATGTTCCAGGAATCTTCCGAATGATGGCTTCGATTCAAATAGAGGGACAAAGTATTCGATAATGGATTTGAAATCGTCATCGTCCAGTACTGAGGTCATATATTGCTCCCGAAGTGATTGCTGGCCGATTCCATTATACCGAATCCGGTTAGTGAGGAGAAACTCAACCCCAATCTGTCATACCCATGAAAATGGGAATCTCTCCAACAACCCGAAAAGGTTCCCGATCAGGGTCGGGAACGACAAGTAAACAAGCCTCCAGATTGTTCCGGGATCTGAGCAATCGACCCATAGGCACTCAAAGAGGAATGCGGAAACCAACCGAAAAACAGACCATAATACTCGGCAGCAGAAAAGCGCCCCTTTAAGCAATAATCCCTTGTCTGAACAAGTACTTACTTGACTTATTTGGTGAAACACCCTTAGACTCGCTGCGGCGGACTCAGGGCGAACGGAAGACCAGTTACGGTTCGTTCGTGGTGAGTCCGCCCAGGCGGATCGGACCATGAACGAACTGTCATTACGCCTTTTTTACAAGCAAGTATGAGCCATGGAAGGTCCTATTCTTCAGTGCGGGTCTCTTGCTGGGGAAGCGGCCTGTCCTTTCCCATGCCGATGGTCAGGATGATGCACTCTCGATAGTCCGGATTCCACCAGGCGCAACGTTCGTGGTCACATAATTGGGGCATTTGCTTTTTCGGATCGAACGCCACGGCGCCGGCCTTCTTCAGTGGGCAAAGTATGTTATCGATCATTTTTCGGCTCCTGTCACTAGATCAGCTTGGCTCGGATTATACACCCTTACTTGTTTGAAAAACAATCCCTGTGATTTAATTATGAAGAAATATTATAGCTTCCGGTGGCTTATCAATATCATGCTCTCATCCCGACGTTAATCCTATCTCTCAAACATATCCTCTGCCAGTTTGCTGGTG
>CAZDMY010000424.1:0-2272 GCA_964506405.1 uncultured Dehalococcoidia bacterium
TATATTATTGTTTATTTGATCTCTTTTCTTTCTACTTTAGGAAAAATTTATAATAAATATAAAATAAAAATGGGCGTTTGCTGCGCTATATAGTTTTCAAGCAAGGTTAATCTATGGGATAAGGAGATAAACCAATGAAAGAATTGAGAAGAATGCTGAAATCCACCAGAATGTACCGAATATTGAGCACATTACTAGTGGCAATGATGGTCTTTACCTCTCTTCCACCCTTGATCCCGACAGTCATGGCAGAAGGTAACAAAACAGCACCTGTTTACGATACTAAAGAAATATACAAAGATGCCCGGCATTACCATCAAAATAGAGATTTTCCCAAGGATAGAGAGACTAATACAAAATATAAGAGAGAAGCTGAGTCTGAAACTAAATCCACTGACTTTTCATCAGAAGGGATCGATCTAAATTCTGTTTCAGGGCCTGCTGGAGACATTGTTTACGTGGATATCACAGCAACCGGCAGCCTGACCGGCACCTCCTGGGCAAACGCCTTCACGGATCTGCAGGATGCGCTGGCGACAGCTGTTTCAGGCCATGAGATCTGGGTTGCCTCAGGTACCTATACGCCGGAGGCCGGGACAAATCGGTTTGCCTCCTTCCAGATGAAGGAAGGGGTAGATTTATATGGAGGCTTCCTGGGATCAGAGACCACCCGGGAAGAGCGGGACTGGGTTGCCAATCCCACAGTGCTCAGCGGTGATATCGATGGGGACGGCACTTACACCGGGAACAGCTACCACGTAATTTACAATACCGATGCACTGAATCTCACTGGGGCTGCCGTACTGGATGGATTTACCATCACCGGCGGCTATGCCGATGGTTCAGACCCCTACAACCGCGGGGCCGGTATATACAACAGCTATGCGAACCCCACAATCACCAATTGTACCTTCACCGGGAACTGTACTGCCGTATCCGGCTACGGAGCGGGTATGTACAATACCTACTCCAATCCCACCCTCAACAATTGTGACTTCCATAACAACGGCTACTATTCCGAAACCGTATACTGCGCCAGGGGCGGGGGTATTTACAATGACAGATCCTACCCATACATTACCGATTCCTCCTTCTCCGATAACTACGCTGGCTACTATGGTGGCGGTATCTACAATTACATGTCCTCCGGGACCATCAGCGGTTGCGCCTTCGATCGCAACGACGCCTTCTATGACGACGGCGGCGCCATCTACAACGTCAGGCTCTCTTCCCCCGGAATCACCGGCTGCACCTTCTCCGATAACACGGCCGGAAATAGCTCTAATGATGACTTCGGCGGCGCCATCCATAATTATGATGCATCATCCCCCCTCATATCCGGGTGCGATTTCCATAACAATAGCTGCTCCTACCGCGGCGGCGCTATCGCCAACGTTATCAATTGCCACGCCCGGATCGTCAACTGCACCTTTATAGGCAACAGCACCGAATATAATCACGGGGCAGGTATCTACGACAGCAGTTCCTCCGATGCCCGGATCATCAATTGTATCTTCTGGAACAATTCCGCCGCTTCTTCCGGCGGCGGTATCTATGCCAATAGCTCGGCCCCCACTATCGTCAACTGTACCTTCTACCAGAACCAGGGCTACGGTATCTTCAACGAAAGCAACGCCTCCACCCACGCCAGTAACTGTATCCTCTGGGGCGATTCCCCCGCCGCTATCAGCAACGCCTCAGTCGACTTCAATATCTCTTACTCCAACGTCGAAGGCGGCTATGCCGGAGCCGGTAATATCAGCGGAAACCCCATGTTCGTCAACCCGGAAAACGGCGATTTCCATCTCAGCCCCGATTCCCCCTGTATCAATTCGGGCAGCAACGGTGCACTCCTCCCGGACTATGCCGATTTGAATGCCAACAATGATACCACAGAAGATACCCCGGAGGATTTCGAGGGCAATCCCAGGATCCTGGGAGATACGGTGGATATGGGAGTGGACGAAGCGGAGTACGAAGCCCCCGTGGTGATCACGGATACGGCTTCCGATATCCTCTCTAACTCGGCCGTCCTTCGGGGAACCCTCACCAGTTTGGGAGGGGCAACCGAGGTTACCGCCTGGTTCGAATACAGCCATTACGACGACGGTACCTGGCTGTACGAGACAGCCCATCAGACACTGACCGAAACCGGTACCTTCAGCCAGCCCATCACCAACCTGGTCAGCGGTGCCACCTATTACTTCCGCTCCAGGGCGGTCGGTGATACTGCTGCTTACGGGAATATCCAAAACTTTACCACCACTTTTGC
>CAZDMY010000425.1:0-2267 GCA_964506405.1 uncultured Dehalococcoidia bacterium
ATCAAAAACAATGACGAAAAAGCAACCCTGTTTGTTCATCGCGTGTATGTCAACCAAGACTTCCCCTCGCACCGAGAGGCCCTTGCTCAATTGCCGCCACTTCCAAAGCATCCGGACTTATGGATTGGTTACGATGGCAACACACTCGCGCCGCAGAACGGCGATGTGGATTCGATACTCCGCCTAATCGGGGAAGATGAACTGGGCAATTACTTTCTGTTTCGTCCGGAAGAAGCCCATTCAGCGACCCAAGCAGACTTTGAACGATGGCTGCTGCTGTTAAAGAAATACCGGATTAAGGCTGCGCTGAACTGGCGGGCGGGAGGATTTGAAGATTCCGTTTTATCCCGCCTCGGGGAGGATTACCTGGGTGTGCACGCCCACGAGAGCAGTAACCTGATCTACGGGTGGGGAAATCCGGATTCTCTGGAAATGCGACAAACTCGTACGGTTCGGGATTGTCAGGATGCCTATGAAGACAGGATGCGTAATATTGAGGTTTTGGGTCAGGCGTTGCCGATGGTTCATCTTGACTATAAATCCGGCGTTAAATTCGTATTCAGTGAGGCCCCAACCGGGCACACAACCATGATGTATGCAGCCCAGCGCGGGGCGTTGCGGGCCTTTGGCAGGGATCGCTGGGGAATTCATGTGGCCAATCACGTCCCGCGGAATCCGGCCGACAAGGCCACCGAACGGCGAAATTTTATCACCATCTGGCAGGGATGGCTTTACGGTGCCCGGATTATCTACGATGAGGAATTCGGTTTATACGCACTGCACGATGCACCCTACTCCTTCTCGGATGATCTGCCCTATACCCGACGCAAACAGTTACAGGAATTGTACCACTACGGTGCGAATATTGATCTTGGAAAAGAAATTGTTGATCAAGGATTTCTAATTGGCCAATACGACTGCTTGACGGGCGGCCTGCAGGCGAATCCTGCCTGTAGACCGACCAAATTCTGGGGCATGTTCGGACCGGAAACCAAATCGTGGACGTTCGGGTCACCGGAATCGGGATGGAAATTGCTTGATAAATTCCTCCCTGGAATCTGGCTGTACCCGGTAGAACAGGAACCTACGCAAATACGGCAGTTTTTCTGCGGTTCGCCATACGGGGCAGTTGATCTAGTTTCCGTTGAATGTGATGCTGAGGATCTGTCACAATATAAGTTTCTGCTGATGCCGGGTTGGAATTCCATGGATGACCGGACCTACGATTTACTTAATACGTACGTTGAAAACGGCGGCCATCTGATCATGTGTGCTGCCCAATTCTCGCAGCATCTGACTCGTGAGTTCCTGTTGGATAAGCAGGATTTCAACATTTACAACCATGGGGATCTTTCGTGGCTGGCGGGCGTGGCTCTCGGTAATAAGAAACGGACGGTAAAAAACATTTCATGGAACACTGGTGAACGGGTGAATCTTCCCGACTTTCCGTTTTTTGAAGTCAATTTGCGCGGCGCGATTGCGTTGATCAAGGGGGATGAGGATCAGCCGGTTCTGACGGAGTACAAAAAGGGTAAGGGAAAAGTGTGGCTTTTGACTGCCGCGGATTACTGGGGGAATGATGCACTGGCACCCGTAACTGCTCGCATCATGAATCAGGTGGTAAAAGTGCATCGATCCGATGTTTACATGACAGGAGATATTCAGGATATCGATTTTCACCGATACCGGCAGCAAGAGAATATGGAGCGGTATGTTTTCCTGAACACGGACTGGGTGGTACCGGACAATGAAAAAGCAATCGTACTGAATGTGAATAAGCTTGCAATTCCCCTGAAAATAAGGGAAGGCCGATTAACGCAGGTATTAGATTTTGGGCGTTTTCTTGTTTCGTACCGCACGCCCGGTGTGATTTTACGCACGTATGAAGCGGCAACCAAATCGCGCCAGCTGGTGATTGAGGGAACCGGTGACCAGGAGTTTGAAATTCTCAATAAGGGCAGAGAACTGTTTGTCAATATTGGCGAAAAAACGATCCGCATCTCCGCGGGCGCTTCCTATAAACATCTCGTGAAATTCGGTGACAGATGGAATCAGCGGGTGATAACCTTCAATTGCGGCACATAGTTCGTCAGCTTTCGGTGAAAGCTAATGTCCGGTATGATTATTTGAGGATATGTTGAAATGAAATGTTGTGTCGTGTCAAGCGTTCGTTGGACAATTGAAACCAGTGTTGTCTAAGGCCTGCGGGGTGCATTTATGGTTTTTTGCAACTATTTTAACAGTTATGATTTAAGATCGGCTCGTAC
>CAZDMY010000426.1:0-1122 GCA_964506405.1 uncultured Dehalococcoidia bacterium
ACAAAACGGAAATCTTACACCGGCGATTTAAGGTCACCTTACACCGGCGCCAAGAGGTGGTCGCAATCTTGAATCTGGAGCGTGCCCGAGTATCTTTGCCAGCGGGTCGTAAGGGGTGGAAATCTCTAGAATCGAGAAGATGGTCTCAGGGGTGCCAGGAGTCTTATGGGGAGTTTCTCGTGGATTGTGGCTTTGGGGTTGGGATCGCGATGGAAAGCGATAGGCCGATGGGGAGGAAATCCTCATGATCAGGCTCAGGAAGTGGCTGTTCTTGGATCGGTTCGGTGGAAATGTTGCTGGTATCGCATCCACGAGAACACTGGCGCTTTGGACTTTGATCGTCATTATGATTTTTCTGCTGGGAAGATCTCTGATCAACAACCTCCGGCCTCAACTAGAGGAGGGTGAAACTCGCCGCGAACTAGAATACGAAGTCGATTTGGCCCTCCGTTACATCGATATGATCGTGGAGGATAGCATCAGTGCTCGAGTGGAGGATGACGGGTCCTCCCTCTCGGTATGGGAACGTCCCTACGAGCGAGAGGCCGGCTTGGGAGAAATACGTCTTCACCACGTGCGTTTCCAAATTGACGACTCCGGCGATCTGGTGGCCGAAAGGGGAGACTACACCAGAGTTATCGCTCCAAACGTGGAGTTCATAGAATTTCATCTTCTCGACCCACGTCGGGTCGGTATAGTACTGGATGCTCAGGCGGATGGTGAGATGATAGAGATAAGGCATCTGGGTGAGCTTAAGGGTGAGTTCCCAGAGTAATGTTTGGTGAGTAGTGTGGCAGCAGACCCTGGCCAGGATTGGCTAAGTGATTTCAATCCCGTACAGTCACCTTCGCCTTTTCAAAGAGATGTGCACATCAGAGCATGGTACTCATAACATAGGTCAGTTAAACGTACGCCGAAGAATCCTTCGGCACTCGCTTTGTCCAACATTCGCCTTCTCATGTTTTACTCCATCGGAGATGAGCTATCGCCCGTCCTCCATATCCGAAAGAAAACGGTCACACTGATGATCAGTGCTCCAAATACCAGCCAACTCATTTGATAGTTGCCAGCATAATCGGCTAGCATCCCGAAAAGGAGAGGACCAAGCAACATTCCAATCCT
>CAZDMY010000426.1:1132-2261 GCA_964506405.1 uncultured Dehalococcoidia bacterium
AGTCGAGATCCCGGTCCGCTCGCCCCCGGCCATTTCCCCGGCCGCAATATATGCCATCGAGAACCAGCTCAGAACGGACAACCCCAAAAGCAACGATATTCCGTAGAGGATGACCGTAGACATTAAGGTAGAGTAGATCGTCAGCCCGATCCCCACGTACATTGCACCCATAAACGTGCCTACGGAGATCAACGCTTTCGTCCTGTCACCCCGGAATACCGTATCCGAAATCCGGCCCCAGGTAGGTCGTCCGAACAGCCCTCCTATGTGCATGATTCCAAGACACAATCCAGCCGTTTGTGGGTTGATTTCCAGATCCGTCGTCAGGAATACGACGTAATGCGCGACCACCGCGAATCCAGTGCCGGCAAGAACGGCCGAGATAGCATTCACCCGCATGATCCGAAAATCGTGGAGAAGCTCCGATGCTATGCCCATCAGCTCTCGCAATCGGAGGGCTGGGCCACCGTCCCGGCTATCGTGTTCATCGTCGAAGGTGAGGAAGATAACGGTTGCCGCGGTCAGGGCCAGGATTGCGGCTCCCTGCATGGTCGAGCGCCATCCCACAAGCGATGCCAAGAGGGGAAGCAAACTGGCTGCGGCAAACCCACCGATTCCGATTCCCGAGTGTATGATCCCCAGGCTAACTGCCCGCCGAGAGGGTGGAATCAAAGTGATGACACTCTTGTTAATTCCCGAGTTTATTACGGAGAATCCGGCACCGGAGACCACCGCCGGCAATAATAGTAAAGCGTAAGAAGGAACCAACCCATAAGTGAATACGGCGAGGCCCATGAAGACGAGGCCGATCACCATGCTCTTCTTCGGGCCCAACCGGTCAACCATTCCCCCGGCCAATACCGCCAACACCGCGCCCCCGACGAAATAGAAGCTAGAGTAGTAGCTGACCTGAGTGAGTGTCAGGTCGAAATCTCTTCGGACAAAGGAAAGCAAAGCCAAAAATCCGTCGTGATTTAGGCTGATGGCGAGAAAAGGAAGCAGGAGTATCAGGAGAAGTATCGTCGCATTTTGCTTCGAGCCCTCATCGTTTTTGTCGCTAATTTCGATCTCTCCCATTCACGAATCTCGGTTCAATCCAGCCCGTTTGGGGTCCGTCGCGAAGGTGGTT
>CAZDMY010000427.1:0-2258 GCA_964506405.1 uncultured Dehalococcoidia bacterium
TATGCGGGTCTGGCAGGTGAGGTATTCGATGGTAGTGGGGATAGCGTAGTATTGCTGGATAACGGTGCGGATGGCCGGGATTTCATCCGGTATGGCGATTGCGCCGATCTGCCGCCCGCGGGAAGCGGCTGGAACGGGGATAATCCGGAATCAACCGTGGCGGGCCAGTCGTTAGGCCGGGATATGAACAGTATGGATTCCAACTTCGGTGCCGACTGGGAAAACACCGGTGGGGTGGATGTGGATTACCCCACACCCGGCGGACGTAACCTGGGATTGGAAGCGGAATTCACGGTGAACAAGACATCGGTGTTCCTGGGGAAAGCGGTTAACTTCACCGACTTGAGTAGTGGCGGGTTGGCGCCGTATACCTACGAATGGGATTTTGACAACGATACCACTGTAGATAGTACCCTGAAGAACCCAACTTGGACGCCGGTCGTATCGGGCATATATACCGTATCGCTTACGGTGACCGATGCGATGCTCAATCAGGATACGGAGACAAAGGCCGATTATGTAGTAGTGGATGAGGAATGGACCCCGGTGGTCTATGATGACGATGAAGATGAGGATATCAGCGTCACTGAATTTCTGACCGCCCTTTCCGATTATTTAACGAGTGGAATCGAGGTCACTCAGTTGCTGCAGGTGCTGGCTCTGTATTTACAATAAAATTTTACTATTGCTTAACTGAGTATGGAGGCAAATGACAATTCATAAATAACGCCGGTATTCGGAGTTAATAATGGCCTTGTTGCCCGGTCAGGTTCAAAGCCAATAGTAACCTTAACAGAACCTGAAGTACAGTGATTCAGGGCTTGATGCTTTGGTTTTCCCAAAGCTATTGACAAACTGCCAACAATCGTTTATCCTTCGTGTCAAAGGAGGTGCAGCTATGACCGCATACTGCATGAAGTGCCGGAAGAAAGTAGAGATCAAGAATCCCAAGAAGGTCACGATGAAGAACAAGAGACCGGCTACCCAGGGTGTATGCCCGAAATGCGGTACCAAAGTATTTAGAATCGGCTAAATACAACCGGGCGACCCAAAACTGTTTGAATTAAAAATAGGGCAACTGTCCTAGCAGGGATGGTCTGCCCTTTTTTTCGCCCAAATTCACCAGTAGCGAGAATTAATTTACATAAACAAACTGTGTTTCGTATGCCTCCTTTTGCGCTGTAATGGCAGTTATGCTAACATGGTGGAAAAGCGTTCGCTTACGTTGACTCAAGGAATTCCCGATGGAACTCGTCGATAACATGCTCAATGGTGACCCGCGTTCCCTTTCACGGCTGATCAGCATGGTGGAGCGGGAAGCACCGGAACTGCCCGAGATCATGAAGGCAGTTTATCCTCATCTGGGGAATGCTTATTCTGTGGGAATCACCGGTCCCCCGGGTGCGGGGAAAAGCACACTTGTAGACAGGCTCACAGCCGTGATCCGGCGAAAACAATTGTCTGTGGGGGTCATTGCCGTGGATCCGACCAGCCCGTTTTCCGGCGGGGCCGTACTGGGAGATCGCATCCGTATGCAGCAGCATTACCTTGATCCGCAGGTATTCATCCGCAGTATGGCCAGCCGGGGAAGCCGGGGAGGGCTGCCCTATACCGCCCGAAATGTAATCAAACTCCTTGATGCGTTCGGGAAAGATATCATCCTGGTGGAGACGGTCGGGGTCGGCCAGACCGAACTGGATATCATGGAAGCAGCGGATACCACTGTTGTCACCCTCGTACCGGAAGCTGGCGATACGGTCCAGACCATGAAGGCCGGGCTGATGGAGATCGCCGATATCTTCGTGGTCAACAAGGCGGATCGACCAGGGGCCGACAAACTTATCGTTGAATTACAGGCAATGCTTCATCTGGCGCCTGCAACCGAAGAAGATTGGCAGGTGCCGGTATTCGCTGTGCAGGCGATTAATGACGTGGGTATTCAGGAACTGGATCAGGCAATTACTGACCACGAAAAGTTAATTCGTGCCAGTGGCAAGCTGGAAAAGCGCCGCCAGGAGCAGCGGCGCGAGGAGTTTATCCGGGCGGTTGAGCAACGGTTGCGAAAGCGGCTTTCCCGGTTGATGAAAGGGAGCAACCGTCTGATGGCATTGTGGGGGGAGGTGGAGGCAGGACAGATTGATCCTTATTCCGCACTCGATATGATGGAGCAGGAGGCTATCTCCAGGGGCTGGCTGCCGGAACCATAGGGAGCAGGCAGTTTACAGCTATCAGTTATGAGCCCTCTGGTCAATAGTCGT
>CAZDMY010000428.1:0-2257 GCA_964506405.1 uncultured Dehalococcoidia bacterium
GACCGGGTTACGGGCCATTCTCCGCAGAAATTCCTCCTCATGAGCAACTTACCGCCCACCGCTTCAAAATCCGGAAAAACATCCATCAGGTCCTTCATAATCACCTCGTCTTCCGCTTTGGGATCGTAATCGAGTGTCGATTCCGGAACGGCGAATCCGTGCAGCAGGTGTTTTCCATTCGGCGCATGGTCAGGCCACAAAAGCGTGGGGACACTCCAACCCTCTTTACGCCGGGTATCTGTTGTATAGAGCGTGCCCGGAAAATCCAGCAGCGGCCTGTCGGTGGTGAAGAGGTAATCCATGCCGACACCAGGCCTGATTCTTTTCTCGATTTCCTGAAGATATGATGGGTCGAAATTTTCAGCCCCGGCAAGTTCAACTGTCTTTCGCGGCCCGACATTGCTGATGACCGTTTTGGCTTCAACCCGGAGTGGCCCATTACGTTCAGCACGCACACCTACTGCTCTTCCTTTTTCAACAATGATGTCTGTGATTTTAGTATGGTTCAGAATTTCCCCGCCGCTGTTTCGAATGGAGCGCTCCAGAGCATCGATTATGTCTTTTAGACCATTCCCGGGAATGCGAAAATCGCTTCTGCCCTGGAAAGAAAGCAAGGCAAGAATAAACTCCCTGGCGGGCAATTCGTTGGAATTCATTCCACACCAGGTGGTGATCTGAGCCTGGAAGATATCGTGAATGGAATCGTTAATGGTATGCCGGCTGAGCCAGTCGCGGAATGTAATATCACTGGCAGGAAGCTCTCGCATAGCCCCGGTTACTGCGGTAATAACCCTCGTTACCTCATCTTCATCGCCACAGGCAGCCGAGAGCAAATATTTGAGGGCTCCCTTTTCGGGCCAGTCATAAATTTTGCCTTTAATGCGATACCGGGCAATAGGAGTCCCCGCACCGCGCATTTCAATTTCACCGCCGTCAACTTCAGAAATAGTTTGATATACCGGGTCATCCTCCCCGTACAGCAACATCCAGGAAGCAGTAGGGATGGTAAAGCCCTTGTACTTGACAGACGTATATCGCCCCCCCGAAACCGGCATCCTTTCTATTAGTACGGTTTTATATCCGGCTTTAGCCAGAAGTGCTCCTGCGCACAGTCCGCCGATTCCGGCCCCAATTATGGCAACATCTGCTTTCATCAACTTACTAACTAACAAACCAACAGCCTATTATTCATTCCCTTCCTGAATCGCATTATTTGAACAGCAGTCCAGGCAGTTCAGGCAATCCGTGCAGGAATATGAATCGACCTCAACAACGAATGAGGCCGGCATCTGTAATGCTTCCTCAGGACAAAAAAGGACGCATGAACCACACCCGATGCAGTTCTCTTCAATGACGTTAACAGCCAAGTACATGCCTCATTTTGATTTCTCGGCCTCCGGAGGGGCTGGATTTACATAGTCGACTAATACCCTGCCGGGCACCAGTTCAGCGATTTCCTCAAACCGCCACGGCCCATTTTCCTTTGGATTTCGCCTATACTGCCTTTGAACATGCGGCTGACTCCATAACCCGATCGCCCCGGGCGTGGTGAGGAACAACTGGCCATTAATGTTGGCCGCTTCATCGCTAGCCAGATAGACAATAAATTCCACAAAGTACTCCGGCGGCATTAAATCCTCTCGGATTTCAGCCAACTGTTCCGGCGGCATGATCCCTGCAGCAACCCTTTTCTCCAGGGAAGCCACCACTTCATCGGCGAACATGCGGGTGGATGCACGTGGAACAAACGCATTACAGGTAATTCCATACTTCCCCAATTCCCTCGCGGCTCCAAAAGTGAAAGTGGCAATGCCTCCTTTGGCAGCGGAATAATTCAAATGACTCGGCCCGCCCGTGAATGCTTCTGAAACGCAGTTAATGATTCTTCCGAATCGCTGTTGGCGCATATGCCGGCTGGCATGACGAGTCAGATTGAAAGTCCCCTTAAGATGGACCCCAACCACCTGATCCCATTCTTCTTCGGACATATTCCAGATCATCCTGGGCTTATCGATCCCTGCGATGTTGCACAGGATATCAATCCGGCCGAATTGTTCAACACAAGCCTGAATCATCTCTTCAGCGCCTTGAAAGCTTGATACATCCCCATAATTGGCAATCGCGTTGACCCCGATTGATTGACACTCACGGACCACTTCATCTGCAGGCGTAAGGGCATCCTTACTGCCATCCACGGACACACCGAGATCACAAACCACCACATTCGCGCCTTCCTTCGCCATCGCCAGGGTAACTG
>CAZDMY010000429.1:0-2250 GCA_964506405.1 uncultured Dehalococcoidia bacterium
CTACTGCCAAACCATCCATTTTCAGTTCGCAAACCATATCGAAAGTCCGGCCGTCGAGCATATTCCGGGCCCGCCTGTGCCAGGCGAAGAGCTCTTCGTCAGAGAAGGCATTGCTGAGGCTGAGCAGCGGGACCGGATGTTCCACCACCCCGAACGCCTCCACCGGCGCAGCACCCACGCGCTGCGTGGGAGAGTCGGGTGAGATGTACTGCGGGTTCTCCTCTTCGAGTTTCTGAAGGTCGCGCAGCAGGGCATCATACTCGGCATCGCTGATCCGGGGACTGTCGAGAACGTAGTAACAATGGTTATGCGAATTGATCTCTTCGCGAAGTTGCTGGATTTTCTCCCGGATCGATTTTTCTTCCATCATCTTAAGCGCAACCCGTGTTTTGTCATCAGTATATCATGAGCGATCACGGAGGAAGCAAGTTATTTTGCTTCAAATCATCCGTTATGCTAGAATAATCCTCGTGTTGTAGAGAGGAAGAATCCTTAGTTCTTTCACAAGGTATTCACATGACGAAGTACTGGAGAACACCGCTAGATCAGGATAAGGTCAAACCAGCCCACGGAGAAGTCCAGGTGATCCCGGACCTGTGCAAGGGCTGCGGCTTCTGTATACAGTTCTGTCCCCGGCACGTGCTGGAGGAATCTACCGAGATGAACCAGAAGGGCTATCATTATCCGTATGCAGCGAATTCGGACGCCTGCGTCGCCTGCGGTCTGTGCGAGGCCATCTGCCCGGATTTTGCCATACGTGTAAAGATGAAAGAGGAAAGGGAGAAAGCCGGTGTCTGATAGAGGGCCCCTGACGGGTGAGTTTTTCATGAATGGGGATATCGCCTCCGCCGAAGGTGGTATCAGCGCCGGATGCCGTTTCTTCGCCGGTTACCCGATCACGCCGGCCACCGAAGTTGCTGAACGGATGGCGGAGCGGCTCCCTGAAGTTGGCGGGACGTATATTCAGATGGAGGATGAGATTGCTTCGATGGCCGCCATTCTGGGTGGATCGTGGGGTGGGGTGAAATCGATGACCTCTACCTCAGGACCAGGCTTCAGTCTGATGATGGAAAACCTGGGTCTGGGTGCCATGCTGGAAACCCCCTGCGTTCTGGTAAATATCCAGCGTGCCGGGCCATCGACCGGACTGCCTACCTTGACCCAGCAGGGCGACATGATGCAGGCCCGGTGGGGTTCACACGGCCTTTATTCGATCATCGCTCTGGCACCTTCTTCCCCGCAGGAGATGTTCGATCTGACCATCACTGCTTTCAATCTCTCGGAACAGTACCGGACACCAGTGCTCATCATGGCGGACGAATCGGTGGGACACATGAGTGAAAAGGTCATTATCCCCCCACCTGAGGAGATTAAGCTTATCCCCAGGAGGAAACCAACGATTCCGCCAGATGAGTATGTTCCATACAAACCCGATGCCGACCTGGTGCCGCCAATGGGTAATGCCGGAGAGGGATATTTCTTCCACGTTACCGGTCTCACTCACGATGAGCGGGGATACCCGGATATGACTGCCGAGGCCCAGGCAAAGCTGGTGCGCCGGCTGATCGATAAAATCGAACTGAACAAGGACGATATTATTCGCACCCAGGAAGACCAGATAGAAGGTGCCGAAGTGGTGGTATGCTCGTACGGCATCTCTGCACGCGTCTCTCTTTTGGCAGTAAAAGCCGCCCGGGATGAGGGGATCAAAGTAGGCATGCTGCGGCTGATCACTGTATGGCCGTTTCCTGATAAAAGAATACGCGAGCTGTCCGGACAGGTCAAAGCAATTGTAGTTCCGGAACTTAACGATGGACAAATTGCCCTCGAAGTGGAAAGGTGTGCCGCCGGCCGGGCGGAGACGATACTGGTGGGCCACATGGGCGGATCGGTACACGATCCACAAATGATCCTTGAAGCAATTCGAAAGGCTGTGAAATGAACGGGAATGGAGACCAGGCTTCGATCTATACCTTGTTACGACAGGACCGGATGCCGCATATATGGTGCTCAGGGTGCGGGCTCGGGTCGGTTCTGAACGCCTTCTTGAGCAGTCTGATCAAAAGTGAACTACCCCTGGACAAGGTGTCGGTTATCTCCGGAATCGGGTGTACGGGGCGTACCGCTGGTTATGTAAAGCTTGATTCTTTCCACACGACGCATGGCAGGGCGATTCCCTTCGCCACCGGTTTGAAGCTGGCAAATCCGGAACTCAAGGTGGTTGTCTTCAGTGGCGACGGCGACCTGGCC
>CAZDMY010000430.1:0-2245 GCA_964506405.1 uncultured Dehalococcoidia bacterium
AGGCCGTGATAACCACTCTGGAGAAAAACCTGTAATGATCCGCAGGAAACAGGGAATACTCTACGAGTCGCTGGAGGTACTGGAGGTAGAAGGTATCGTTCATGCCTTTTGCTTTCGCAAACAAGGAGTTAGCAAGCCGCCGTATGACAGCCTGAATTTCGGCCTCAGCACCGGCGATGCGCCCGAGGCGGTGAAAATGAATCAAGCAAAGGTTCTTGATGCATTCGGGCTGCCGTGTGTTGTTCGTGCCTCTCAGGTGCATGGCAGTGCTGTCATGGTGATTCGGGAAGGCATTGGTCCGGGATGCAATCACATCAAGGCGGGAAGAGACGCCCTTGTTACCGACCGACCGGGCGTGGCCCTGGCCGTGCTTACCGCGGATTGTATTCCCTTGGCTCTTTATGATGCAAAGGAGCGGGTAGCGGGCATGGTTCATTCCGGTTGGCGAGGCACAGTGGCGGGGGTCTGCCGAAGTGCGGTTTCTGTAATGGCCAAGGAGTTCGGTTCCGATCCAAAGCGTATCCTGGCCGGGATCGGTCCGGGAATAAAGGCCTGTTGTTATGTAGTGGATGATCCTGTGCTGGAACAGGCCAGATCGGTTTGGGGTAAAAAGGCGGATGAATTCTTCCAACTGATATCACCGGGACAGTATAAATTCGACATGGCGGCAGCCGTAATGAGCGATCTTCTGGGAGCCGGATTAGGTATAGACAACATCCAGGCATCCGCAAATTGTACTCATTGTGGGAAGGACTACTTCTTTTCCCACAGACGGGACGGACCGGTCACGGGCAGATTGCTGAACTTCATCATGATCAGATAACCGAGCGTGAATTTACTAAGAAGGGACTGATGTTATAAGGACAACTTGCTGAAAAACAAGAACTTATCACTGTCTTCATTTGTATACACCAACATCTTTAACCTGAGTTTTATTTGATCATCATTCCTGCTTCCAGCCGGTTGAAATCATGCTGGATTACACCTTCGTTAGCGTATGGCTAAAAGCCTTTCTATGATGTCGGGCCTGTGATATGCAAGAGGGCTTGGAGAAGTCGCCCGACCTTCCGGCAAATGCCTGCGCTGCTGCTCAGCCGGCGCCTTTTTCATGCTGCCTGATCACCAGGCTCTCGGCTTGTCTTTTCATCTCCTGCATTACTTTGCGAAAGGCGATGGTGGAGAGGAAGTCGATTATTTTCTGGGGGGCCGGGAATCCCAGTTCAACGCTGAATTCGAAGGTTATGGTGGATCCTCCGTTTTTTTCCTGTTTTATTCTGTAGCATCCCTTGTTGCTACGGATGTCTCCGTGCAGGAGTTCCCAGTATATAGTATAGTTTGGGTCGTCATACCGGTATATATTTGTATAAGTAAGCTGTTTGAGGATCATGTCCACGAACCACTGTACGATTTTTGGCCTGCCGTCTTCAAAGCGCTCGCGTACCAGGACTTTGACCACTGCCTTCTGCCATTCGGGATACCTCTCGAAATCACAGACCATCCGGTAGCAGAGATCGGCGGGGGCATTAACATAGATGGAGCGGCTCATGTCGTAACGGTCGAGCGGGGCATGAGACTCCTCGATCGGTTCGCCCCAGGCCTCTTTGTACTCGATACCGGTGACGAAATCGTAGTCTTCGAACTCCAACTTGTCATTAGGACTACACCATTGGACCTCTCCGCTGTAATGAAGCTTGAGCAGGACCGAGTCATCCGGAAGAAGGGTCAAATGAAGCATGTCTCCGGGCTGGAACTTACGGCGGGAAAACAGACTGATTCCCTTGTCGCTCACATCGCAGGAGATAGCGCTTTCCACCTGCCCCCCGAATTGGATAAGAACGGGATAGTGCTTGTGAATGCGGTCGGTGTCTCTTTGCTCAACCATCAACGGAGCCCTTTTGCAGGCCTGTTAGTACCGAATTGAATAATGCCTTATCTTCCCTTATAATTGTAACAATTTCCTCCGTGCTTGTCGAGAACCTTTTCCCTCCCCTCCTCCCCCCACTTATACATGAAAAATCTCGGCGGAATCCGTTTGCTTGGCAGAAGCGTGCCCTGGGCCGCCGAGGACCGCACCGCCGTCCCCCCACAGGGGGTAGCTGTTTAGTCGAGTCACACAAAGGTTTGGCGGCTGTTCAATGATCAGCCCTGTTATTCTTTATATAATTGATTTGTGTATTGATGGATCCGGGTTTCAGCCAGTTTTGTGTATTCAGGGTCAATATCATAGCCTACATAGTTTCTTTTG
>CAZDMY010000431.1:0-2236 GCA_964506405.1 uncultured Dehalococcoidia bacterium
CCCGGCATAATGAGCGGTGTTTTCCCTGAATTTACATCGATATATCTTCGGGTAGCTGTTGTTATTGTATATTCCCCCGCCGAATCCGAAATCAGCCGAGTTACCGATAAAGGCACAATCGGATATTTTCGGTGACGAATTCTCATTCCACATCCCACCACCGTAGCAGGGATACCCCGCAAGTGCCTGGTTGTTCAGAAAATGGCAATTTGAAATCTGTAGATAAGAATCCTGATTGTGCACCCCGCCACCGTTGCCTAATCCGTTGGTGATGGTAAAGCCTGTCAGTATTGATGTTGCATTCAGTCCGCTGGCTGTTATCACCGAACCGTTCGCACCCCCGTCAATAATGGAAGTGCTTGTTCCTGAACCAAGTATTGAAATGTTCTTATTCCAAAGAATGTTTTCCCCATATATCCCGTCGGCCACATTCACGATTCCCTCGGGAGCCACGCCATAGATTCCATCCTGAATCGAGGCAAAGGCATCATAGCCGAATACATGTCCGCCGACCGGGTCGCCGATGCTCGAACCGGCCCAGTCGTCATCCACCCAGACCTCTTCGGCGGCTGCGGCCTCATCGGCACCGATATCCACTTCAGCGATCCCATCGGCATCGCCGTCGATGACGCGGTCATCCCCTTCAAAGTCCGTGTCAAGGAGACCCTTAGGGGTTCCTCTATCAATACAGGGGGAAGATGGCAGGAGATGAAAATCACCCCCGGCAGCGTGGACGAAATCGGGATCAAGATCGATATTACCTGCTGGATCCGGAGGGTATCCCCCTTGAATATCACAGTTGTGCACTTGGGGTGAGCAGGACACATTCTGTATCTCGTCGGGTACATCTTCCCAGAGGATACAATTAACGATATAGGCCTGCGACTCGTGGTTCGAGATCCCACCCCCGTTGGCTGCCAAGTTTCCGTAGAACGTGCAGTTACCGATATTCGGTTCACAATCGTAATTGTAGATTCCGCCGCCCATGTAAACCGCTGTATTTGATTCGAAAACGCAGTTGAACACCTGTGGTTCGCAACTGCCGCCATTTGATTCGTTGATCAACCCGGCACCGAAATCGGCTGAATTGCCCCTGAATGTACAGTTGAAAATACCGGGGGAGCCGCCGCTGTTGACCATCCCCCCACCGACGAAGTTGGGATATCCGCCCCCGTTCTTTGTGGTACCTGACAATGCCTGCGCCAGGGCGATGGCCATCTCACCACTGCTCATGGAACCTTGAGGCGGGAAACTGCTCTCATCGGCATTTCCGCCGGTGATGGTGAATCCATCGATGATGGTACTATCATTCACTTTGTAGCTGGTCACCACGTGGAAGCAGTTGTCAGCAGGATCGCCGGGTACGCCGATATCCCCGCTTAAGGTGGTGACGAACTCCTGTGGATTTCGATCGTCCATCCCCGGATTGCCTGTGTTGGGAAATCCGCCGTACATCTCGACGCCGTGTACCAACTGGAAAGTGGCATTCCGGTCGACGGGACCTGTAACGATAAAAGGCGTTGTTATACTCTTTACTGAAAAGCTAACTGCCTCAACTGGTGTATCTGCAGGCTGAGTAGTTGGGGTAGGAGAAGGGAAAGATGTAGGTGTTACAATTGAGCCAGTTATCTCGGGAAGCTCGAATGAAGGCAGGGCGCTGGGTGTATAGGTACCGGCCGCCACCCAGATCCGGTCGCCGTATTGAGCCGTCGCCAGCGCATCCTGAAGATCGGTATAGGCATCGGACCAGGAAGTGCCGTCATTTTCTCCCGAGGCACTCGCATTGACGTAGATGATCCTGGGGCCCGAATACGCATTCAGATCGAGCCGGGTATTTTCTCCGGCAATCCAGGGGTAAGTGGCCGCCTCCAGGTCTCCTTCACCAACCGTGAAGGTGATCGTTTCACCCTCGAAATCGCCCGTGTAAGGCACCACCTTGATGCTGTACACGGAATCGCCTTCGTAGATTTCGGTTACCGTCTCGGCCACAAACAGGTCATCAATCCAGGCTTTAATAGAGGTGCCTTCCGGGACCGGAATGCCGTCGATGGTCACCGTCCCATAGAATCCACATACGTCCGGCTGGCCCGCCGCCGGAAGGGAGGGTATGAGCATCACCAGCAGGGTTACTGTCAGGGCTACCGCGATCATCTTTTTCATGTCTTCGCCTCCGTTTCTTTGATTCCGTTATCCGTTCGATTCAAATATGTCATTGCGAGTCCGCCTAAGCGGGCGT
>CAZDMY010000432.1:0-2233 GCA_964506405.1 uncultured Dehalococcoidia bacterium
GTTATTCTTGTAATCTTCAAAGGTTTTTCCGGTTTCCCCCAGTTGCGGCAACTTTTCAGATAGTATCTTTGATTTAACAGCCCCCATAACCGTATGAGGGTGTGGCGGGAAAAAACTCCGAGCCCGCTGGGTTTCCCCGGCTGCGAAGGGCTTACTGTCGCGGAAAAAGAGCACATCAAACGGTTCGATATAGAGCCACATTTACTTATCTCTCCCCCGCCATGAATCGGGCCAGCAGGAGGAAATTGATCATTTCCTGCCATGCTTCCGGTTTGCCCTTATCCGTTTTTTGTTGCTCGCTTGTTTCCTCAAGATTTGATAGCAACTTTTCCAAAGCACCGACATACTCTTCCTTTGTTTCTTCAGGTACGCTCGATGCATGTCTGCGGACCAGCTTTTTCAACATCGGACGCTTAGCTTCCAATCTCGCGTTCCAGTTCTTTTGAATGGATACACCGCTCATTCCCGTTTCCAGTTCCTGCATATCGTTGGCCAGGCGGGGAGAGAGACCATTCCCAAAATAACCTGTGATTTGGTTTATCATTTCGGCCATAATCGTATTACCTGCTTCCCATTTGAATCCGGCCTCCAGATATTCACCTGAACGTTTAAACAGACGAATCGAGAAGGCATTCCTGCCCAACTTTTCTTTGGCATGTTTTTCTGCTTTTTCCGCTTCCTCGATAGCATGGGAAAGGGGGTGACTGTGATGCACAATTGCCACACCGGCGCTGGCCGAGGCTTTCGGGCCCATCATAATCCCCCACCGTGGGTCACTTTCCGAGCCGAAATCTGAAAACCCCTGTGCGTTCCCCTGGAACGCTTTGCGAAGTTCGTTCATGGTATTGAGCATCTCTTCCAGAGGCACCAGGGCCAGCACATCGTCCCCGCCGGCAAAGATAAGTTTGCTGCAATGATCCTGTTCCACGATCTTGCGAGCGCTTTTCAGGGAGAAATGCTGGAGAGCTGTACTCATGGCGGCGTGGATTCCCATACCCAGGGGTCGTCGCTTATCCAGTAGGTTGTTGAAATCCTTCCCGGCTTGCCCCTTTATTTCAGGGTGAAGCATCTGCCCGATGGTGAGTCTGATATCCTGAGCATCCTTTTCCGGAGTCTGCCCGCTGAGCCATTTGCCCATGTTATCGCCATCCATTTTGATAATGGCGAAATATTTGGCTGGCCGCGGTATGTCCACACCTTCCTTGCCGGCCTCTCTGATAAGTTGCTGAAGGGCATCCAGAGCATCTGTTCGTTCTGTGCTATGCTCAAGTTCAGCTCTATCGAGGTTATACTCCCTGGCCATCGAACCTGGCTCGAAAGATTCCTCATAAAGCCACTCTCCATCGAGCCTTAGAAACTTTTGGTCATTCTCAAGAGCCGTGGCTGAGCCTTTCAAAGATGGCATCGCTGATGAGTAATAGAGGCTGTGACAATTCTCCAGAAATGTGGTGGTTTCTTTAACATAATTAGAAAACGCCTTTGCCAGTTCTGAGTTCTTATCTTTGTTTACTTTATCCAGCACCCGTTTCTTGAACATGGCAGTGGCCACAGTGGCAGTTGAAGGAAAGAGGACATGCTCTTCTTCCTTTTTTAGTTCGAATTCATCGACAAAATAGGCTTCCCAGGCCAGTCGACGCACCAGGCAGACAGCACACAACCGGTCGCCCTTCCGTATTCTTCCGGCGAGTTTTTTCTCTACCTTCTCATCAGCCCCGATTTTTGCCAGTTTTTCCCAGAACGTTCGAAGGTCAGCGTAGTTATTCCCATTCTTATTCTTACTGGTTGGATGAAGCGACTCCCGCAGGCCGCACTGGGAACATTTGTGGTTCGGCTCGCAAGTTTGTTTGAAATGGCGGAGGTTCTTGCGGGTGGAAAAAAATCGAGCCGTCAAGGGCGCTACGACGGGATAGGCCATTCCAAGGTTCTTTTTACTCTGGTCAAGATCATAGAGAGATTTAATGCCCTCATATATACTTGTGTTGTCTGAGTCTGACGGATTCTGGAGTTCCTCGTAGGTGGCAAATGCCTTATCCCCATCCTCAAACGAAAAAGCCACCCAGAAGAGGTTGGTTTCCAGGAAATCATCTCGCTGTCTTTGCCAGGCATTATCCCATTGCAGATCCCCTTCCAGAGTGATCCCTGTTTGGGTGGCAGCATCTTCAACATACTCTTTTACTTTGTTGAAAATAGCTTTGCGCACTTCGCGAATAGCTTCTTCGGCGTCCTTGGCGAG
>CAZDMY010000433.1:0-2229 GCA_964506405.1 uncultured Dehalococcoidia bacterium
CGCCCTGTGGAAGGTGTCTTTCGTCGGCGCTCACCGTTAGTAAGCTCATTGTCACAGATAATCATGTATTCACTTGATATTGTTCTATATTATGACTTCAAAAGGCTGAACCGAATGGCAGTTATGTTGCGCTTTTGATGGTGCTGAATGCGGGAGATATCCAGATGAAAGGTTCTGCGCCGACATATTTACAAAAACGGTTTCCCCTCATTGAAAAGTTCCTTTGACTAACTGAAATGAAGGCCCAGACGCCGTTATGTTTGAGGTTGGCCAGTCGGGCAAGGTGTATTCCCGACCCTTTACATTCCCACCGCACTCTGGACATCCGCCAGGATCTCAAAAACGCTTCCAGTCTTTTGCGTTCCATCAGGAGATACAATACCCATTCCAGCATTCACCAGGACTGAATAATAGTATCCGTCCTCGTAGTCCATCGCCGTATTATACCCAAAGTTCGAGCCGTCGTGGCCAATAAGGCGCCCGGGCCAAATAAAAATTCCGAAGCCATACCTACTGGGACCGCCACTGTCGAAATCGGTGATGGCGGGTGGGGCAAACATCGCCTCCCTCAGTTGAGGGCTGAGCAGCTCACCGGTGTAGACGGCCTTGATAAATCTCAGAAGGTCATCGGCTGTTGAAACGATGCTCCCCGCGCCCAGATCCCATGACATGTTTTGGACGCTGTAGTCCTTCCAGAAGTCCTGTCCAACGCAGATCTGGCCCAAGCCCTGATATCCCGGAATATCGTAGCCATGTGCAAAGGGCTGAGGCATATTCACGTCGGTGTTTCCCGGTACGATTGTGCCGGTGAGGCCAAGCTTGTCAATGATCAGTTCCGTAACAAGGTTCTTATAGGATTTGCCGGTAACCGCCTGGGCGATCATTGCGAGGATCGTGAAGTTGGTATTGGTGTATTTGAAGTATTCGCCGGGCTGAAACAGGACCTTCCCGCCGCTATACGTGTTAGACATCTCGATCAACTCTTCGGGTGAAAAATAGGTGGTCAAATCGCCGCACAGGGTATACTCAACTAGGGGCAGGTAATTCTCGTGATCGTAAAGACCGGAAGTCATATTCAATAGATTCCTGACGGTGATAATATCGCTGTTCGGGACCAGTCCCGGGAAAAAGTCATCGATCGTCTGATCAAGGGAGATGAGTTCCTTATCTACAAGCATCAGAATTACGATGGCGGTGAAGGTCTTGCTGACGCTTGCGATGCGGGTATGGGCGCCCGTAGTCATAGGGGTCCTGGTCGTCCACGAGTCCTGATCCAGGTCCACCGTGCTGACCGGCTCAGCCATGCCGGTTGCAACCAGCATCTTTGCGCCGTCAGAGGTCCGCATCAATCCCAGAACGCCACCCGGAAAGCCGTTGCTCTTGACGGACGTCTCAAAGGCGGCAGTAACATCTTGGATGAAAGCAGGTGAAAACCCGCCGCCACCCCCTGAATCGTCACTGCAGGCGTTGAACATAGATATAGCGAGAGAAAGCAAAAGAATGAATAGAACTGTCGTGAATCTTTCCGCCATCGAATTAGGCCTCTAGTGGTTAGAATCTCGTTTTTTGGAGCCAAATTGTATAAGGCTCTACCTTGTGCGTCAAGGTTAAAGCGGACACAACCTCCATCTGGATCTGAAGCGAAAACGGCAGGTTCAGGACTGCTTTGTTCATACATGCAATCGGTCTGGGTGGATCATCACAAGATGGATGAGCTGCTTCAGTCGGAGAATAAGCGTGATTTAATGGCCTGGCTGATAGCCATCGACGGCTCCGGGAAAAGGCGATATTCATTGATAACATCATATCCAGTGGAGTGCATTTTGTTCCGAATACCGGAAAAACGTCATGATTTCGTTGGCGCGACCGTATCCAGCAGGGACCAGAGGTTTTTCCCATCCACCCGTTGGGTATAGATCGGGAATCCGGCCACCTGCAGGACTTCGAGGTCCCGGTAAACTGTCCGGGGATTGCAATCCAGCCCCTGAGCCAGTTCAGCATGGGAAGAACCAAGAATAATCACCTGAAGCGGTAGGCCATCTGCGGAATCTTCATCCCACAACATTTTTACGGTCTCCGACCATCCTGAACTCAATTTCTTTTGCGCATCAGAAGAGAAAAGTCGTGGGGAAACCTCTGCGAACCCTGTGAGCTCTGCCTGCCCCCCCTGCCCAGTGAAACCGTATTTCTTTTGTTTCACCGGGGTAGGTGCGTTGCATTGTACTGGGG
>CAZDMY010000434.1:0-2229 GCA_964506405.1 uncultured Dehalococcoidia bacterium
TGATTTCACTCACCCCGCCTACATCAGTCGCAATAACCGGTTTGCCGGTTGCCATTGCCTCCAGAATAACCAATGGGGTTCCTTCCCATAGGGAAGGGTGAATCAGCACGTCTGCCATGGCGTGAAGCGCCGGTGTTTCCGTGTATGGAATCCAGCCAGGTAGTAGAACACTATCCTCAATACCAAGATATTGAATTCTATCCTTAATTCTTTTTACTTCCCCGGCAGTTCCATTCCCCGCAATAATCAGTACGCAATTTGGGAACTTTGCCACGATGTTGCCGAACGCTTCAAGCAGATAGTTTATACCCTTCAGGTACCCAAAGACACCTAAATAAAGAATCACCTTCTTATTCCAGGGTATATTCAGTTTGTTTCGTAGCGAAGCACCGCTGTTATCCGGATTGAACCGCTTAGTATCGACGCCGCCCGGTATCACCGATATGAGAGAAGATTCTATCTGATAATCGTCCTCCAGACAGCGCCTGGATGCGTGGCAGGAAGTGATAATCCTTGATGCATTCCTACAGGCACTTTTCTGGATCCTAATGGTTGCTAATGGATGCAGCCAAAACCTGCGTAGGTAACCACTGAAGTCAAGTTCTTTCAGCGGTATCGTTTTCAATACGCGGTGAGCCTCACTGTAGGTGCTGGCTACCTGTTCAATATAGGGTTTCCGGATGTACCGGTTCAATAGAAAACCATGCAGATCGTGAGCTTCAAACAAATCCACCGTTCTATCGATTTCCGAGAGGATTTTCCGGGCGAAGAGCGATGTGAACGGCTCAGCGAACAGTATGTTCGGGATTTTTACCCGGTGAATATGGACACCGTTGACCACCTCGTACGCCGGGGCGCCCCTGGTCGCATTTCCCAAAACGTGGACTTCATGTCCTTCTTCCACGAATCTTTTTGTAAGTTCATGGAACCGGACGGTAGTATATGCCCTCTCGAAAAATGAGGTGACGATTCCTATTTTCATTTGGAGCCGTTCTTTTGCCGCCGGGCTGTTGCCGCCTCAGCGTCTAAGTACGCCAATAGGCAAACGGAATTTCCGTTACCATCAACCGTATTCCCAGCCCGGGTAAATCCCAGAGTCTCGTATACATGAATAGCTCTTGAATTCCAGTTGAATGCTTCAGCGATCACTAATTCGAAATACCTACTGGATAGCCCAAGAGAGGCCCGAATAAATTTTGTACCAAGTTTTGTTCCCTGGTAATCATCCCTTACTACTACGCCCAGTTCGCCGATATTTTTATGACCAAACCGATGTCCTATCACACTTATATATAGAAACCCCACCACTTCACCCAGAGAATTTACAGCAACAAAAGAAAATACGGCTGCTTCAGGTAAGTATGAAAGAATGAATCTCATCAGATCGCAAGTGGAAAGGGCCAACCTTACTTTGTTCGCCGACCACACTAATACATCTATCGGATTAAGTGCTAAAGGCCTGGGGTATATCGTATTGGATCTGAAACAATCCTTGGACTCATCAGATAGAAGTGCGTGCATTTTATGGAGCGCATGGTAGTGTTTTATCGAAAAAGGCCTGATATCAATAACTTCGCCAGTGGGCAAAGTAATCTTTGTATAATTCACTCTCGTTCCTTGTCCCTGTTATTGTTCCTTATGGAATTTACGATAAATAGGGTGTCTTCACCGCCAAGGGTTACTGAAGACGGTAAATTCATCCCGGTTTCAGATAGCCTTTCCGCTACTGGGATGCCTTGTTTTCTATCGTAAGGAGGCATTAAGTGTACCGGGCAGAAAAAGGGTCGAGTTTCTATCCCAGCTTCCGCCAGTTGTGCGATCAATGCGTCTCGATCGAGAGTGAAATCCCTTTCTATGAGCACACTGTACATCCAGTAGACATTCTTTGCCCATGGTATCTCAGGCGGTAAAACGATCCCTTTAACACTTCCCAACCGGGAATTGTATTCGCCGGCGATTTCCCGCTTCCTCCCGATAAAGTAATCCAGCTTTTTCAGTTGTGCTACCCCGATCGCTGCCTGCATATTGGTCATTCGGTAATTGAATCCAATTATATCATGCCAGTATTTGCGTTCCGGGTTCATCCCGTGGTCCCGTAAGATCCTCATTTTTTCAGCCAATTTGTCATTGTCTGTCAGGCACATCCCCCCTTCACCCGTAGTGATGATCTTGTTCCCAAAAAAACTGAAGCAATTAATCTCCCCGAACGAGCCCACCTTTTTCCCATTA
>CAZDMY010000435.1:0-2220 GCA_964506405.1 uncultured Dehalococcoidia bacterium
CGCTTCGCCCGTCATGTTACCATATGGGCAATAAGAAAATAGCTGATCATGAGTGATAGCTTGTACGCATAAGGTATTAATACGTAGCTGACGCCTCAGCGGGTCGAAGTTGTGAATAGGCGACCTTACGGTTAATATCGCAAATAGGTACTAGAATGAGAGTGCTTTTGGTAAGACCAAATTCTAATGCTGTTTCATGTCCTCCACCCTTAGGGTTAGGATATCTTTCCCATGCAGTGAAAAGTAGACGCGGAGATAAAACTCTTATTATTGATGGACGGCGTTACCGCTTGACCAACGAAGCCATTGTTCGAAAGGCTAGGCAATTTGATCCTGACCTAATCGGTATAACTGCCATGAGTATTGAAGCCAGGTACATGAAGGCGCTGGTGGTGAGTTTTAGGAAAGAAATACCCCAAACACCAATTATCATCGGGGGACCTCATTCAACGGCCTGGGGCCCATCACTGTTAGATACGCTGGAAGCCGACTTTTCGGTTATTGGCGAAGGCGAAGATACACTCGTGGAATTGCTTGATGCATTGGAATCTAAACAGGATATAAGTGCAGTCAAAGGCCTGGTCTGGCGTGATGGGGAAAAAGCTTGCTACAATGGACCTCGCCCCTTTATTCAAGATATGGATAGACTGGGTGTTGACTGGGATGGAATCGGCCCGGAGGAATATTTTGGCGGGTGGAGCCGTAACGGGTTCTATACCTTCGCGCGGTCCGGCAAAAGGTTGCCGGTTTTTACCAGCAGGGGCTGCCCTATGGGTTGTGCCTATTGCCATAGTATTTTCGGTCGCCAATACCGGACCTTCACTCCGGAGAAAGTGGTAGGCGATATGGTATCACTTAGAGATCGATACGGGCTAGAGGAATTTGAGATTCATGACGATTTCTTTAATTGCCGGTTTGACCATGCCAAGGAAGTTTTAAGCTTGATGATTGACCGGAACTTGAAATGTGCCGTTGCTTTTCCCAACGGTTTCCGCGCAGATCGTATGGATGAGGAATTGCTGGATTTGATGGTAAGGGCCGGTACCTATCAAGTAACATATGCCATTGAGAGCGCCAGTGAGCGTATCCAGAAGCTGGTTCATAAGAACCTGGATCTCCAACGTGCGCGGGAAGTGGTCAATATGACGGTTCGAAGAAGGATCATTACCGGCACCTATAACATGTTCGGTTTTCCTGAGGAAACTGAGGAAGAGATGCACCGTACGGTGGATTATGCCGTCTCCCTGCCCAATCACGTGGCCAGGTTTTTCTATCTGACCCCCTTTCCGGGAACCGAGCTTGCCGAATGGAGCCCTGAAGTGGCTGAGCAAGTGAGGAATGTGGATTTCGCTTCTTATCTGACCGCCTCGTTCAACTTATCCGCTGTGCCCGATGATGTATTCGCCAGTATTGTGAAAACAGCATACCGTCGTTTCTATCTTTCTCCATCCAGGATGTTCCGGATTGCCAGGGATATGCCAAAGAATACCAGGCTTCTGAGAGGATTGGCAATTGCCCGGCTGGGGTTTTCTCAATCAGTGTCGGACTAGCCCAATCCCTCCCTGCCTGTATTCCGGGTTCCCTAATCGAGTTGAGGACAGGCTTGTCCGGAATGACACGGAAGATAGAATTAGATTCCGGATCGAGTCCGGAATGACACGGGTGGGCTTGTTATGACGATGAAAATCAGGAACTATCACCTATCATATCATTTTGATGAAAATCAGAATCAATCAATTACCATGTCATTCTGATGAAAATCAGAATCCAGAGGGGTTGATGGGAGGAGGCATGCCGGATTACATCCCGGATCGAGTCCGGAATGCCATTTTAAGCTCAATATGATACTATATCTTTCACTTAAGACAGGCCCTTAAAAGAATGAGACTGTTATTAATTCGGCCCAATTCCCCCATGGTGGTAACACCCCCTCCTGTTGGCCTTGGTTACCTTTCGTATGCCGTAAAGCAGGCACGCCGGGATGAGGTTCTCATCATCGACGGACGCCGCCTCCGGTTATCGGAAGATGAATTACTCCGGCAGGCGGCCGCTTTTTCCCCCGATGCTATTGGCATCACTGCCATGACCTTCGAAGCATCTCAGGCCGCATCACTTATTTCCGGCCTCAAGCGTAAGTGGCCTCATATTTCCGTTATTATGGGTGGGCCACATGCCACCGGTTTCGGCCCCGACCTGATGCATTTCGCCGAAGCCGATTAC
>CAZDMY010000436.1:0-2218 GCA_964506405.1 uncultured Dehalococcoidia bacterium
GGGATCGTAAGGATCGGCGCTAACCAGCACTTCCTTTTTCTTTGCTGCCAGCGGACATTCCTTTACCGCACAAAATACCGTCCCCATGAGCACGGCTTCCGCACCCAGTGCCAGTGCCGCGAGAAATGTGCGGGAATCGCCGATACCTCCGGCCGCGATCACCGGGATGCTGAGCGCCTGTGCGGCCAGCGGAACGCTGACTAACGTGGTAAGCATATTCGGGCTCTTCAACCCCGCTCCTTCCAGCCCCATGATGCACACCGCATCCGCTCCGGCTCGCTCTGCCGAGAGGGCATGCTTGACGGATTGTACTTTGTGGAACCACAAGATGCCCGCATCCTTAATCCGCCGGCCATGCTCTTCGGCCCGATATCCAGCCGTTTCGATCACGGGCACCTTTTCCTCAATAGCCACCTCACGAAGGGGAACGAGGGCCGGATCGATTGTCGGGCTCAAGTTGACTGCAAACGGTTTCCTGGTCAGGCTGCGGCATTTTTCGATCTCCGAACGCAGCCTTTCGGGTGTTTTCAACGTCCACGCAGTAATCATGCCTAGTCCGCCCGCTTCTGAAACCGCCGCAGCCAGTTCCGCCCGACCGATCATGGCCAACGCCCCTTGAATAATCGGGTATTTAATGCCAAGTTGCTCGGTTACTCTTGTTTGCCATTTCATCACTGACTTCCTTGCCTACATACAATTCAGGCTACTTTAACCGCTCATATAGCTCATAAAGGGGGGCATCACTTCTTGCCGCTTTTTACTGGCAGCCTTTGCAATACATACCCGACGCCAGATTTGGTAAGAATATGCTTCGGCTTCTTCTGGTTGGCTTCGATTTTACTGCGAATACGCCCGATGTAAACGCGTAAGTATTCTGTTTCGTTGATATATTCCGGGCCCCAGACCCGCGAAAGCAGCGTCTGATGGGGCAGCATCTTTCCAGCGTTCTGGGCCAGCTCTCGTAAAAGGTCGTATTCAGTCGGACTCAGGTCTACATCCTTTCCGTTCACCGTAACTGTGCGTTCGGCGAAATTGATTTCAAGGTTATCGTTGACGAATATAGCCTTCTCAGGAGGGATGCCCACTGACTTCCTTCTCAACACCGCCCGTACCCTGGCTAACAATTCTTCAATTCCAAAGGGTTTGGTAATGTAGTCATCCACTCCTAAATGGAGCAACTCGATTTTATCGTTGACTTCGTTCTTAGCGGTAAGCATAATGATCGGCACTTTGGACCACTCTCTAAAACGCTGAACCACTTCGATCCCGTCCATTCCCGGCATCATGATATCCAAGATTACCAGGTCCGGTAAATATTGCTCAAGCGCCCTGAGGGCTCCTTCGCCATCTTCGGCGGAAACCACCGCAAACCCCCGGGCTTTCAAATTTGCCGTGATAAACTTCACGATTACCGGGTCGTCGTCTACGACGAGTATCGTAGTGTCTTTAGCCATCAAATACCTCCTGAATCAACGGGGCTGTTTTCGACAGTATAGCACGCTTCATATCAGAATGTATTATAAACACCGTTGCTCAATAAACTCAATACCCAATCGGTAGATCTTCCAGCAAGTTTCAATAATGTTCCGTATCAAAACCCGCAGAGATGGGTGCTTCCTCACGATCGATCATTCGTTTCTTCGATTGCAGGTAATTATATTATTATATTTCTCTATTGGTATCATTATCTTTTGCTATGGTATACTTTTGCCGTTGACCGTTTTTTCTTGAATTTGCCCTTCTCTACCTGGCAAACCTGCTCACAGGATTCAATTACTAGATCGAAAGAGATCAATATGAAAGGAGAGATAAACAAATGGGAATATCCTGGCTTCTGGCCCAGAAACGTCTGATCATCATTGCAGGTATCATATTTGGTGTCCTGGGCGCGATGCTTGTTGAGTGGGGAAATCCCGCTAACATGGGCATTTGCATCGCCTGCTTCTGGCGCGATATAACCGGCTCTATTGGACTTCACCGTGCCGGAGTGGTTCAATATATCCGCCCCGAAATCCTTGGGATGGTTTTTGGAGCGTTCCTTTCTTCAATTGTCTTCCGGGAATTCCGCTCTCGTGGAGGCTCGACACCCCTGATACGATTCGTCCTTGGCGCATTTTTCATGATCGGTGCACTGGTCTTCCTGGGATGTCCGGTTCGCGCCCTGCTGCGGCTGGCGGGTGGAGACTTGAACGGCATTACTGCACTGGCGGGAATCATT
>CAZDMY010000437.1:0-2215 GCA_964506405.1 uncultured Dehalococcoidia bacterium
GGGTCGGAGATTTCGACGCGATGATCAAACGCCGTATCATCCGCGTCCTGGTTACTTACAGCAAGACCAATTACTTTCTGGACGGCTTTGAAAAGAGGGGCGTCACCTATGAACTTTTGAAGGAATTTGAGAAGTATGTGAACAAGAAGTTTGATAAAGGACATCTCAAAATTCATGTGCTCATTATACCGGTGGCCCGGGCTCAATTGATCAATTTGCTGTTGGAGGGACGGGGGGATATCGCTGCGGCCGGTCTCACCGCAACCGCTGAACGAAAGAAACACGGGGATTTTTCAGACCCTCTGTACAAAGGCGTCTCTGAAATCGTTGTGTGCAATGCGAATGTCAAGGCGCCTGCGAACCCTGCCGATCTTTCAGGGAAGAAGATATATGTACGCCGGTCGAGCAGCTACTGGGAAAGCCTCTCTCGACTGAACAAAACCCTCGTCGAGGCCGGGAAACAACCCATACAACTGAAACCTGCCGATGAATACCTCGAGGATGAGGACCTCCTGGAGATGGTGAACGCCGGATTGATTCCAATGGTGGTGGTGGATGACTACCTGGCGCGATTCTGGGCCCAAATATTCAAGGATATCAGACTCTGTAACGACGTTCAGGTCAATACAGGAACAGAAATCGCCTGGATGATCCGGAAGAACAGTCCCGAGCTGAAAAAGGTGATCAATGATTTCATCGGGGATCACAAAAAGGGGACCCTGTTCGGCAATATCATGTTTAAACGCTACCTGCGGAATACCGAGTGGGTACGAAATTCCCTTACCGACGAAGACGTGAAGCGTTTCCAAACCGCTGCTCCTATTTTCATGGAATACGCCGACAGGTATGGCTTTGACTGGCTGCGTATCGCGGCCATCGGCTATCAGGAGTCCCGAATCGACCAGAGCAAGCGGAGCCCGGCCGGCGCTGTGGGCGTGATGCAACTGTTGCCCAGTACGGCCGGCGGCGACCCGATCAACATCCACCAGATCGAGAGGATCGAAGACAATATTCACGCAGGCGTGAAATACCTCCGGTGGATCCATCAGAATTATTTTGAGAACGAGAAGATGGATGATCTGAATAAGGCCCTTTTCACCATTGCCTCCTACAATGCAGGTCCGGGCAGGATCCAGCAGCTTCGTAAAGAGGCCTCGGGAATTGGCCTTGACCCCAATGTCTGGTTTCGGAGCGTGGAGGTTGTGGCGGCCAAGCGCATCGGACGTGAAACCGTACAGTACGTGGGCAATATTTATAAATACTATATCGCCTATCGGCTGATCTCTGATCAGCTCGAAAAAAAGGAAGCCAAGAAACAGGCCGCTGAAAAAGGCAAGTGACACCCATCCTTCGCAATCACACAATGCATTCTTGTGTTACCACGTTGTCTCATGAGACATATATGTATCGAATGATGTAGTGAGACAGTCCATGCCTGACCATTGTTTGTCTCAACCGGGCGTAGTCCAGACCTTATGATTAGATTAACCTTCTGTTTTTATGTTGTTTTCTGTTATTCGTCACTTCCAAGCACCGAAAGGCTTCGGTAATAAGTAGCGTCCTTCGGCCAGACTTTACTACGCGATCAGGAACTGATGGTGTTAAATATATCTTATTATATCAAATAGATAAATCGTACAAATGTTTTTGAGACAATGCTGTCTCAAGCTTTCCCCTCCCAGATGATATCCAACTCTAAATAATATCCTTATCGGTCGGTAACTATTTGATATCATGCGGTTTAGCGATTTATGTGCGATACGGTGGATTCCTGGCACGCAACCTGCTGTATCTTTTCCCAAACAAATCAGATTTCTCCGGAGAAGCAGCGTAATGAAAGCATGTGATAAGAGCATTAAGAAAACCATTAAACTGACGGATGTGATGCTTGAACTGGCGGATGAAGGGGATGCAGTGAGAGAAGACAGCGGGTGTGGCGTCTTGTATGGAGTCCTGAGAGATTCAGCCTACAAAGTTAAGAAATTGGCGGAAGCGGAAAGGGAAGCTCACAAACGTAAGGGCTGGTGGACGGAATAGCTTTTCAGATGAATTCCGGGCAAAATCTATACGCTGCAACCCAGGAGGTAAGGATCATGATGGAATTGAATGAAATTAAGAGGGACCGGGATCTTGTGGACGCTATCGATTGGGAAATGAGCCCGGAAGAGGCGGTCAGACTTTATCTGGAATGGGGAAATAACTGGAGCCGGGGGTA
>CAZDMY010000438.1:0-2211 GCA_964506405.1 uncultured Dehalococcoidia bacterium
GTTCACGCTGAAGGGGCCGGAGGGCAAGTATCGGGCGCTTTCGGATCCTCTCCGGCACTTCGTCGGGAACATACAATTGCCCCTTAATACCGGGAACCGATATGAATGTCATGATTGCCTCGGGTTGGTACAGGCTATCCCTTGCTCAGGCCCTCTCTCAGCGACCGAAACAGGGTGTGTTCAGTGGAAGCATGCTCTTCGATAAGCTGGCGGGTCTTGTTCATATAGGTCATTAAGTCATTGGCAGAGGCATTCCAGTTACCACCAGTGATCTCTCCGCTGACCAGTTTATCGACCCGGTTTTTCGCCTCCGCAAAGCGGTCTTTGAGTTCCTGGTGCTGTTTAAGCAGGGTGTGAAACTGGCCCATCAGGTTATCATCGCCAAAGTTTTTGAAAACCTCCAGAAGGGCTGTTTCCTCCTCTTTGAAATGGTCCGCTACGCCGGATTTGCACCGGTCGATGGTTCCCTGAAGCTTCTTGATACCTTCGGCACGGTCAAGTCGACCGGGGGAAAAATCCTTGTCCGCCTGGGTTAGATTCGTTAATGCCGTGGCATCGCTGCATGCCCCTTGAGTATCCTGTACGATAGTGGCATGGTCCTGAAGCAGTTTATCGATAAGCTCTATTGATCCGCTCATGGGTTTACCCTCCTTGATTTTTCATACGCATGCAATTATATACTACATTTTACAGGTTATGCCAGCGTTTTCACCGTGATCCGGGTCACACTAACGAAGATAGACTCCTGGAAGGATCAGTGATTACCTTGAGGGCAAATCGGATAATGAAGCGGCGCTGGGCTGTCTTCTGACTTTGATGAGCAGATAACTATCCGGCCCTGCCTGCGAACTGAGTTCTTTAAGGATTTCCCGCACGTCACGCGTGCTAGCGATTCTGCTGCCCTCAGCCCCTTCGGATAGCTGCGGTCCTCTCAAATCCGATCGTCCCATACGGACCAAAATGTTGCCGGTCCTTTCTCACCGGTACGATTTTGAACAGCGTTCTATCCCCTTCCAGTTGCCATGTATGTCCATGTTTTAATACATCCCCATTCTCTACAATGTAGACAGCAGCAGTGCGCAACACGTTGAAATGATAATTGGTCTCGTTTTTCTCGGTAAAGGCAACCTGCAGGTCGGGGAGCTTAAACTGCTCCATGCCGTGTGTGTGAATATCGATTGCTTCCCCGGACACAATCTGAATATTGACAAAAAGCAGAAAAAGATCGGGGCGGTTGAGCATTGTTTTTGCCTCGAATTCCCTGATTTGAGCTTTCGGTCTATAGGCCTGTGAGAGCGTATTTGCATAACCTACGGTTGGCAGAACCTCGAACACTGAAAGCAATACCTTTGCGGTGAATTGAAGTCTATCGATGGGTTCCCTTATCCCGGTTTCGCACTCTATTTCAACAAACGCTTGATTATTCTTCAGTTCCGTCTTTTCATCAGCGGTCAAAGGTTTGTTGTCTGTAAAGCCTTTTTCACCTGTGCTCAGCAGCAGGTTTGTAATATCAGCATCCAACGGGGCAGAGGAGTATTTCAGTGACAAGACACAGTTATGCGAACTATCGGTTATCATGTATTGCGTATCATAAGGCCCATCGCCCTCTACTGGTTCGCAAAAAGCCCTTGCTCCCCACCTGTCCTGATAATTCTTGGTAAATTCCTCTTTTTGAAACCCGCTATCCACTGCAAGCGGCACAAGAATTCGGATATTTGAAGCCGATGCTTTATTCCTGATCCATTCCGGCCTGTATTGCCCGGATATAACCAATGCAGCTACTACAACCAGGGCAATAATGATGAGAACTGCAATCGCCATTTCGCCTCCCCTTTTCCTTTACCGTATGAGTAAACATGAAAACACGCGATCAGCCGCGATGGCATACCGCTTGTTCCACCATCGTCGTTGCCGATCCGCTTTTGCCAGAATTATATCAGATAGATACTGAATTGCAAGTGCGATGTCCGACGAGGCCGGGAAGTCAATAAGAAAAGGCGAATTATTTACCCGGATGCCTCTTCACCGGTAATCAGGGCAGTTAACAGCCTGTTCTTATTCAAGCCCCAAAAACTAGCAAAGCAGATATGCCGCAATTAAGCTATCCTTGCATTAGCTGGTCAGATAGCACATCAGCACATCAATCATATGAGCGAAGCTGATGCCGTCGGTCAGGTAATCCATAAGGGCAGCAACCATCTCACCGAATTC
>CAZDMY010000439.1:0-816 GCA_964506405.1 uncultured Dehalococcoidia bacterium
GCGGCGATGCTGTCGATCAGCTTGCGCTCCTCTGCCAGGAACGGGCCCTCATCGGCCTCGGGTTTCTCTTCCCTGTAACCAACCTTGGCCGAGCCCTGCCCGCCATCCCGGGTGGTGAAGGCTGCTTCCTGGACGACACAGACCTCCCTAAATCCTTCGGTATGGGAGCTCGAATCTTTGAAAGCGATGCCGGCCTCGGTGACCTCCGGATATTGCCAGCTTTCGATAATAACGTTCAGAATGCCCTGGAGGAATCCGGGTAAATCCGATTGGAACTCCCGGGCCAGTTGATCGATGGTGTAGAGGCAATTGAGCTCCTTGATCCGTTCGGTAAGCTTGGCGGCCCGGCTTTCCAGTTCCTGCACCGTATCCGGCGCCGGCTCTTCGCCCGGTTTGCTTTCCGCCACAGCCTCCAGCTCCGCCAGATTTCCGCGCAGGGCGTTGAGCTCTTCGATCAGTTGTTTCTTGGTTTTCCGCTCGTCTTTCATACTGTATACTGGTATCCTGAATAGCCGCCCAGCCCTCCCGGGCATTTCCAGCTTTCTAACGCGCATCCCCATGCGCCCCTACACCACTCTAAACCTGAACCCGGTCCCCTCCTGAAAGGGGATTAATGGGTGTGTCATTCCCGACTTGATCGGGAATCTCCTTGTCGGTCTGAGAGATTCCCGCCTTCGCGGGAATGACGTTTTTATCCTGAATCTTCTTTATAAATTGCCACAAATACCAACTAAATTGATATCTGTCGGACCCCATAAACCAAAAAACACGCGCCTGGGGACGCGACCCCCCGCAGGCGCGTGTTTTCATATGATT
>CAZDMY010000439.1:826-2197 GCA_964506405.1 uncultured Dehalococcoidia bacterium
CCCTTCACTTGATCCTACAGGATCACACCAGCATCACGCACCCTGCAAATGAGCCCCCTGGAAAACCGCATTTTTCATCCGACGAAATTATTCCATGTAAATAAACATGCGCAAACATTGTAACCAATCCACATTACAATGTCAAGTCCTCAAATGCAAATAAATAATAAACGTATGTTAAAGCGAATATAGACCATGATTGTCTGTCAGGGGTCTTCCCTACAGCTATTGTCGGGAATTCTTGACACCTGTAGGGTAGTTGCGTTTATATCGCATTTGATTGTCAGAGTATTTACTTCTCCTTAATCCACGTATAGCAGAGACGGGGGAAAGGTTTCTGTGATCGAGGGAATAATTGATAATCCACTACCAGTGGAGTATGGTTTTCTCTCTCGATTTGTAATGGAACGAAAACGCGATGCGGGAACCTTGACAGATGAATTGACTAAACGGTATACTGGATATGTTCATTCAGGCGGAGGTGGAATTCGTGGAACAAGACAATATGCCCAAATGTCTCAAATGCAGCACCGGGGTACTTGTGCCTCTGTCAGATTACGGAGGACAGGGTGCCTCCGTTCATTATAAAGCATGGGTATGCATTAATCCCGATTGCGGCTTCAATATCAAGATTAGAAACGGCGATATTTATATTAACGAGCCGATAATGAGCGGGGCAGCGCACACCGCTCGGGTGCGTTAGGCCTATAGATCGTTATAGGTAATACCTCGCAGGTTCGCTAGCTCGAATCTTCTTTTTCGGGATTCGGTCGAATATTACCGAACTTATAAACCCCAGCAAAGTTGTGCCGGTATTGCGGGGGGCTACTGTTCCAAATAGTCCCTGAGTTTCGATGAGGGTGTGGGGTAACGCAACTTGCGCAATGCCTTCGCTTCGATTTGCCTGATTCGTTCCCGTGTAACCTCGAACTCACGCCCGACTTCTTCAAGCGTCCGGCTCCGGCCGTCTTCAAGTCCGAACCTTAAGTGAAGCACCTTCCGTTCGCGCTCCGTGAGTTCCTGGAGAACCTCTTCGATCTGTTCTTTCAACAAGAGATGCGAAGCTACTTCGGAAGGAGCTGCCTTCCGGTCTTCAATGAAATCGCTCAGGTGGCTGTCTTTATCCTCGCCAATGGGCGTTTCCAGGGAAATCGGTTCCTGGGTCATCTTGAACACCTCTTCCACACGCTCCGGCGGAATTCCCATTTCCTTGGCAATCTCTTTGCTGGTCGGCTCACGGCCGTACTCCTGCGCCAGACGCCGGCTCAGCCGGATGAGCTTATTAATGGTTTCCACCATGTGCACCGGGATGCGGATGGTCCGGGCCTGATCGGTAATCGCCCGGGTGATAGCCTGCCGGATCCACCATGT
>CAZDMY010000440.1:0-2194 GCA_964506405.1 uncultured Dehalococcoidia bacterium
AGGGAAAAGGGGAGGTGGATTACGGATTAATAGTTCGTTTTTGCACCCTAAAAAAGGGCGGGTTTGGAAACCCGCCCTTTTTTTAGGTATTCTTTCCGCGAGGGCACAAGTTTTTGCCCCTGCTTATGGATAGGTTAGCCCAGCCAGCCGATCAGGTTCCAGACTGTCTTCAGGTTAAAGGTATTGGCACCATAAGTCAGGGTGCAATCCTCGGTTACTTCGATCCAGTAGCCCCGTCCGGGGATCAGGGTCGTGAAGTCATCCGGTGCGCCCTCAGCCGTATCATATACTTCCCATTCCTGGGCAGCGGCATCAAACGTCCAGATCTTCTTGTACTTGCCTTCAATTTCAGAGAAAGCTTCGCTTACCGTTGTATCACCAGCCTGACCACCCGTTACCGTGAACGGAGCGGTGATGGCCTCATCCTCTTTCTGAGAGACGCGCACACTGACCAAATTGCCGCCCTCCATCACGCCCGGCACCGTGCCGGTTACTTTAAATGAACCCTTGGCATCGGTCAGGCCCAGTTCGTACACCGGTACGATCGGTGAATCCGCAATCGAAACCTCCTGGATCTGGGTCTTCGGCTGGAAGCCTTCGCCGGTTACGGTGATTTCTTCACCCGCTGCAGCGGAATCAGGCTCAACCTTGATGGTGGGAACCGATACCGTGAAGGTCTGCTGCAGGCTCTCATTATCCTTGCCGTCAGTTGCCTTGAACAGCATGTTGATCTCGCCAGCATCCATTTTGAATGACGGGATGGTGAACTGTGCCCAGATATCGCCGTTCTCGTTTGCCCGTACCACGCCAACCGTGCCGTTGCCAAGGCCGTCGGCGCGCTCATATTCAATGGTGACAAAATCGGTCATCCCGGTCAGCCAGCCCGAACCCGTGGCGGTTACTTTCGTGCCGCGCGGTCCCTGCTCCGGATCGATCTCCAGCGTGGGGCGAACCACTTCCAGCGTGGCTACCGCCGATACGGTCACGTTATTCACCAAAGCCTGCACCTCTACTATGTTCTCACCATAAATGAACCCATTACGATTATTTAAAGGGTCATGCTTGTTAATGGTGAAGGTAGCCGGGACAATATTACCCGAACTGGGCAGCTCTTGTTCATCGATGTCAGAAAGTTTTACCCTATTATAGTTGACCCACAACTGGGGTTTCGCACCCTTGGCATCCGTACCAAAATTGCCACCGCTCAAAGTCACCTGCAAGCCGAACGGTACGCCACCATCAGGCACGATCGTCAGATCGCGATCTCCGGTAATAAAGGTAGCATGGGCACTGACTTCGTCGTCATCACCCGGACCATTGTAATTCTCATCAGTCGGATCGAAGAAGACAATAATTTCGCCCTGATTCGTAACCACATCACCCGGAACTTTTGCCATCACTTCGAAGGACCCGTCATTCTGAACCACTATGTTGGTGGCGATTCTGGTATTGGTACCACCATACCGATATATAGCAATCCCACCTTGATTATGCTGATAGTTTGTGAATCCGTTTCCATCATAGTCTGTACCATCCGATTCATAACCACCGGGTTCTCCAGCGGGAAAGCCCTTCCCTACCAGGGTGATATTCCCACCCGGCTGGATGATATCCTCTTTCAACTCAAGCGTCCGGGGAGTGACGTTGAAACTTGCCGTCACCACCGCCGTGCCCCCATCCGGGCAAAAACGTAGCGGCGGCTGGCCCGCTCCTATTCTAGCCGTTGAGTCCTGGAAACACTGAAATGAATTACCGTTCGCCCATCCATCGTTCCCCCCGACTGTTGCCGGTAAACACCGCATAGTGTCTCCGCCCGAAACCGCGATCTCGTATTTCCCGCCCTGAAGATTCCTGGGTATACGGGCGATAATCTTGAAATCATCCTTGCCAGCCCCTAGAGTGATACCTCCCGGTAACTCTTGTAAAATAGCGGAATCGTTATCTCGATCAATCATCTTAGGAATCCCGTCCACATGCATTGGTACACCGCCAATGGTAATATCCTTAGGATATACTGCAGTCGGAGTTCCGGTCCAGTTGGTACCTTCGAGTATTAGTTGAGACCCTGTTAAACCGGATTTGGATGAAAGCGAAAGGCTTGGCAAGAGATGCCATATACCCTCAGCATAGTACCTGGGAGAATTCAACCATACCTGGTCCATCATCGAATATTTAGGCCAGATCCAGTTGGATG
>CAZDMY010000441.1:0-2183 GCA_964506405.1 uncultured Dehalococcoidia bacterium
CAGGATTTCGGCCGAACATTCGCGCGACGCAAATCCTGAAAACCAGCCGGCCATCGAAAAGTAAATAGTCTTGGTGAGTAATGCGTGGGATAGCACTCGATATGAACACGACGAGGCGCACGTGTCATACGAAAATACATATACCGGTGTGTTTCCTTCAACCTTTTGACCGTGGAAAGGTGGCAGAGCGGTTGAATGCACAGGTTTGCTAAACCTGCATACGGAACCCTACCCGTATTGCGGGTACGCATCCCGCCCATCCCGTGCTGGTTTACACCCGCTTGCCCGCACACCTCACTGACATTGCTCGTAGGCCGTTTTCAAGCGCGTCCCCCACGACAGGTCCCCCACCACCAGGGTCGCCAAAGGCCGTAACACACAACCCAACACCCCAACATAAGCCGAGGCTACTATTTTGCAGCCATAGCGGAAGGCTATGGTTTTTTTTGGCTTTTTGAGATTTCCATGAACCTATCAGGCCTCCCAAGCGCTTCATAAGCAGAAAGTAGGCTCAATGCCGAAGTGACTACACCCAGGCAGACCGTCACGTACCGTGTTAAAGCCACTTTATGGGCACTGAATGGAGAATCAAGAAAATCGCTGGCGGACCAGCGATCGGCGTGCTATATTGCTGGAGGTAGTGTGATGAAAGGTCGAATGGTTCTCGCGGTCTCTGTTTCCCTGGTTCTTGCCGGAGCGTTCGGGTTGATGGCGGACACGTATGAGTTGAGCCGACAGGAGCTCGCGTCGGTGTCAGGAGGGGTTGTATGCGGCCAAGAATGCCTGTATTCGCACGATTTAGTTTGCGAGCCGTCCACAGATGAAAATCTTGGGAACTGCGAGTTGGGGTTATTTGGGGGTTGTAGCCTCAGCACCGCCAACCAATATTGCGGAAGGACTGCATGCAGCCCAGGGGATGCAATAAATGATTGCTTCGACACCGAGGACGAAAGCGAGTGTGAACATACCATGACTGTAGTCTGCGCAGGAACTTGGAAGTCTAACGTATGCGCTACAATTTATGATTCATTCTTGGACGCCTTTTTCTGCGGGTGCAAACCCAATACAGAAATGGATTGTGAAGGCGACGAGCCCAGCTGCTGAAAAAGGACGCCTCGAACGACAAGGGATGGAGTGGCGTATGGCCATAAAATGAGACGCCATACGACGACACTCATGACGGTATCGGGAGGGTACTGAAGAGGGCTCCGAACCAGCCCCCTTCAGGCACCCTCTGGACCATCAGGACTCCGAAAGGGCACGATGATATCGAGGGCCGGTTCACGTGACCTACCTGAGCAGAGCATGTCATTTCTATTTCAGGTTCCGCTGGGCTCGACCCGCGGGCAGGGGGGCTTGCTGGTGATTGTTAATCCTTTTCTCCAATTCCCCACTTGCAGGAGGTCGAATCATGAGACGCAAGCCTATCGGTCTGTTCCGGGTCGGGTATCTGCTTTCAGGAGTACTGCCGCTTGTGCTGGGCGTCCCTAAAGCATCAGCGCAACAGCAGAGTCCGCCGGCCAATGTCACGATCGAGGATATTGTCGAGGGTTATCTTCAACAACGGGGCAACATTCAAAACATGCGCGTGAAGTACTCGGATGTCAGGGTATGGCCGGATGACGAGTGGTTGGCCGAGCATCCTGATCCTGAACCGGGCGAGGTGCGCCAGATGCACGTCGACCGCATTGAAGAAGACGACAAATATCGCATTCGGTTCAGTAAGAGCCCCCAGGGATTCGATGACAGCAGCTACCTTGTCGAAGGTTCCTATGACGGCTCCATCAGCATGTCCATGCGGCCCGGCAACAGAACCGGTCGCATCAGCGAGGGGATGGAGGACGTCAACTTGAGTAGCACCAACTCCTTGTCAAGGTATATCCTAGCGGACAACTTAGCAAAGATGCTCATGTTTAATGCCGCCGCTACATGGGATGAGCGCCGGTTTAATGTGACTATGTTTGAAGAAAAACTGAGGCGACCTCATGAATACCTTCATCTCCGCCCCGTCCAGGAGAGCGTCAATAACACATGGTGCCATGTTGTGGAAGTGTATATGCCCAGCGATGAGCCACCCGACGAAAAGGCACTCCAGTATGTAATGTACGTCGCCGCGGACGCGGGTTGCCTGCCACTCAAGTACGATACTTACGCGAGGGGAAGCTTGGTCAACTCGGTGGAGA
>CAZDMY010000442.1:0-2180 GCA_964506405.1 uncultured Dehalococcoidia bacterium
CAATCGACCTGATGATCTGAATGCATTGAGCCCTCAAGTATACGATGAGTTGTACGACGTTTGTGATAATGTCACCAATGATGGGCAAACAAGAGTGCTGGTGATCAAAGGGAACGGCAAGGCATTCTGTGCTGGAGCCGATTTGAAAGAGGTACACAAAATACTCGGCGATGTCCCGGGGATGAGGAGATTCGTTGAGTTGTGCCATCGGACCTACGATGCCATTGAAGCTCTGCCTATTCCCACTATAGCTGCCGTACACGGTATGGTGCTGGCCGGAGGCATTGAACTGGCTGAGGTATGTGACATTATCATCTCTGCTGAATCATGTCGGATCGGTGACCAGCATGCCGGGTACGGGCTCATAGCCGGAGGTGGAGGAACCCAGCGACTCATTCGTCAGATGCACTTTCGCAAGGCTCGCGAACTGCTTATTACAGGTGACTGGCTGACAGCCAAAGAAGCGCAGATGTACGGATTCGTAAGCCAGGTCGTTCCTGATGATCAACTGGAAGAGGCCACAACCAAGATGGCCAAAAAGCTGGCTGAAAGAAGTCCGATGGCATCAAAATGCGTCAAAATGCTGGTCAACAGAGGCATTCAAATAGATCTTCCCAATGCTCTTCAACTGGAAAAAGCAGCGGTTCAGCAGCATTATTTGAGTGAAGACTTCAAAGAAGGTGTTACTGCCTTTATTGAAAAGAGGAAGCCGAATTTTCCGGGAAGATAGTGGGAAGCTAGGTTCAACCAATAAGCGTAGCACTCGGATGAATGAAGAGTTAAGCAGTGATTGCCATGGGTAAACGTTTGCCACGCATCACAGCAAATGATGCGCTTAAAGCGTTAAGTAAGGATGGTTGGTACTCTTCTCGACAAAAAGGTGCCCATTTAATCCTTAAAAATGATAGCAAACGAAAACTGAGAGTGGTTGTGCCGGTGCATTCTGGCGAAATCCTGTTACCCAAAACACTTTCAAGTATAATCGATCAGGCAGGGCTGACAGTTGACGAATTTACGAATCTCCTGTAAAAAGAAACTATCATGAAGGAATATACCATTATTCTTGATCCCGACTCAGAAGGAGCAGGTTATACAGTAACCGTTCCTGCCCTTCCCGGATGTATTACGCAGGGTAAAACCAAAGAAGAAGCTATCGAACGTGCCAGGGAGGCGATCGCTCTGTACATCGAAAGCCTGGTTGCCGATGGCGAACCAGTACCCGAAGAAGATCATCCGGTCGAGCTCATTAAACTAGCCGTTTGAGATCACAAGCATCATGAGTAGCAACTGGAAACACCCAGGTGGCAAACTACGAGAACTGGGATCTACCAGTCTGACTGATGCAGAACTTCTTGCCATTCTCATTTCCTCAGGTATCAAGGGAAAATCAGCTCAAGATATCGGTGAAGACATAATCACCAAATACGGATCACTTAAGGTCAGAAATAGATATGGGTAAAAGAAAACTGGGGCGGGGTGTGGTGGTGGTGGGCGCGGGCATGTCCAGGTTCGGCATGTTCGAGGATAAAGACTCACTGAATCTGTTCGCGGAGGCATATCAGGAGACATTGTCTTCGGTCGATAAAGGGCTCGATCCACGGGATATAGATGCGGTATATTTCGGAAATTTCGCCAGCGAGTTCTTCGTTCATCAGGGCCACTGGGGTCCTATTATTTCGGACCTTATCGGGCATACGCCGAAGCCCTGTACGCGCATTGAAGGTGCGTGTGCCTCCGGCGCAGCGGCCTTCCGCGAAGGGGTGTTTGCCATAGCATCCGGTTTTTACGATATCGTGCTGGTAGGCGGCGTTGAGGAGATGTCCAAATGTACCACCCCGGTAGCAACAGAGGGACTCTCCCTGGGTGGATTTATCGATGAAGCGCGAACAGGATTTACTTTTCCGGGATTGTACGGCACACGGGCAGTTGCCTATTTCCAGAAATATGGTGTGAGCCGTGAAAACCTGATGCCCGTTACCGTTAAAAGCCATAACAATGCTGCTATGAATCCGAAGGCACAGTTTCCTGCATCGATCCGCAACATCATGGATAAGCGAATTCAGCGTGCTCAAGCAAAAGGAGAACCGCTACCGATATGGGAAGACGAATACGACTTCCTGCGTGATACCAAGGCCAATCCGGTGATCTCGTGGCCGATGCATCTTTATGATTGCTGCCCA
>CAZDMY010000443.1:0-2175 GCA_964506405.1 uncultured Dehalococcoidia bacterium
CTAAAAATTTACATGATTGCTTTGTTAAACGGTTACCTTCTTGTCTTTTAATAGAGATTTGTTTATATTGTATTCAGATTTCGATTAGTCGTATTAAATAATTCAAGATCGAATTATGAAGACATTGACTGCAATCATTGAAAAATGTCATGATACAGGATTATACATAGGTTACATTCCAGGATTCCCGGGCGCGCATACACAAGCTGATACTTTGGATGAACTGAATCAAAATTTGAAAGAAGTCGTGGAAATGCTGCTTGAAGATGGAGAGCCGGAAATGGAAGGTGAATTTATCGGCACCCAATCTGTATTGGTATAATAATATGGGATCAATACCCCTACTTAAACCCTCAGAAGTGATTACTCTTTTGAATAGATTGGGATTTGAAGAAATGAGGCAAAAAGGTTCTCATAAACAATTCAGACATCCCGATGGAAGAGGTACAACAGTTCCTTTTCATTCTGGCAGAGATTACAAAGTGCGGGCTTCGAATATGCACCCAAAAAAGGCAAGGGGAGTCACGTTGCCTTGTACAAGATTGATGACGACAACAGGAAAAGATTGGTCATTGTTCCGAAAGGGAAAAATATCCCCAAGGGTACGGTGTTGTCCATCATTGATCAGGCTGGCCTGAATAAAGAAGAATTTCTTGAATTATACAAAAATTTGGATATGCTATGCCATCTTTCTTAGAACAACTGTCCTTTCTGAATCATCAGAAAGCCTGCAGCATGCTGGGGCCCGAGGGTAAAGACTTGCTTATCCGGGGCGGCGAATTTGAAATCGATCTGGGAACCGAGGCACGTCTTACGCATAGCCGCTTGTTTCTTCCGGTAGACGGCCATACCGTCACGCTGCATTTAACAAATGAAGACACCGGTCGTTTGTGTGCCAGGTGCAGCGGTTGCGGCGCAGGTCCGTGTTCTCATCAGGGCGCGGTGCTTTCGGCCCTGCTCGAAGATAAACAGGCGCTTGGTTTGGCCGAAGTGACGCCTGATATGATTCCGATCGAAAGCCTGAGTGACGAGGAATTGATTGACCGGGCGATTGAGGAACGTAAGGAAAGAGCCCGCAAGGGAAAAATGACCCTGAAGAGTATCGATCCATCGGTATTATGGACAGATTATATCCTCACCAATCCGAATTCCGGAAAAAGCTATCGCGTGGCATTACGGGGATGGCAGCGTGGCGAATCGTACTGCTCCTGCCCTGATTATCGCGTGAATACACTGGGAACTTGCAAACATATCCTCCATACCATCGAACAGGTGCGTCATCAATTCCGGCAGGACGTCCTGAATACGCCCTATCGTGTGCGTCATCTCGGCGTGTATATAAAATACGATGACCGCTTGCGTGTACGGCTGCTCATTCCGGACGATTTGCCTGATGCGATTCGGGAAATCCTTGCGCCCCTTATTGATGAGGATATTCAGGATTTTCATGGCCTGATCCAGCGCATTGGTCAGGTGGAGAAAATGGGACAGATCGTTCATATTTATCCTGATGCAGAAGCATATATCGATTTCCGGCTGATGCAGGACCGAATTCAGAACACGGCCCGGGAAATTCGAAACAATCCTGAAACCCATCCGCTTCGGAAAACCCTGCTTCACACCGAATTGCGGCCCTATCAGTTAGATGGCATCGCATTCGCTGTATCAGCGGGCCGCGCAATTATTGCCGATGACATGGGCCTGGGAAAAACCATTCAGGGTGTGGGCACAGCAGAGTTGCTCCGGCGTGAATTGAATATTTCAAAAGTGCTTGTGATCTGCCCGGCTTCCCTGAAGTCGCAGTGGGAAAAGGAAATCGAACGGTTTACGGATGTGACATGCCGTGTTGTCTTCGGTACGGCAACAGAGCGCGCCGGTCAGTATCTTGATGACCATTTCTTTACCATCTGTAATTACGAACAGGTGTTGCGCGACATCACACATATCGAACGGGTACACTGGGATTTAATCATTTTAGACGAAGGACAGCGCATTAAAAACTGGGAAGCCAGGACCAGTCAGATCGTCAAGCAATTAAAATCGGCCTTTGCACTGGTGCTGAGCGGAACGCCGCTTCAAAACCGGCTGGACGAGCTGTATTCGGTCACACAGTTCATCGACGACCGCCGCCTGGGTCCGGCATTTCGATTTTTCAACCGGCATCGGGTAGTCAAT
>CAZDMY010000444.1:0-2172 GCA_964506405.1 uncultured Dehalococcoidia bacterium
TACGAAACATCCCTAAAACAAATTGTAAATACCAGTAGTATGAAAGCAACTTCGGTATGCCTAAGGGACGGGTTTTCCCATCTCCTTTCGGTATATGAACCCTGCGTATCTTTGGGGCTCTGTACTTCCCTTCTTTGAACCTGTGCATTAGCTCAGGTATCCGTTTGTGCGCCTCAGTACTGTATTCATACCAATTCTCTCCGTCCACCCCTGAGCTGCTGTTCTTGTTCAGAGTTTGAAAACTCTCCATTAACAGATCCTCAGTAATGAACTGGTGCAGGCTAAACAGCGCTTCACCCTTGTGTTTCCTGGATCGCTCTGCTATCTGCAATCTTACTGTTGACATCTTTGTCATGATTCTGGTCCATTTCCATGTTTCCAAATTACAGTTCCAATTTCAGGCATCCTGCATAAGTATCCTTATACATTTTCCCTTCCCTATTCACTGGCTTTCCCGGGTCGGATTTCCCAGCTTTCCTCCGATCATTTACATCGGAACGGTACTATGGGGATGCTAAGACTGCCTTCGTCCTTCACCTACCCTTCGGTTTCCCTCGGTTCGGTTACCGCTTGCGATATCGCTCTTTTCTTCTCTCTTGTTATGAAGGCGATATTGTCCATAACAAAACCGGATTCCTTTTCCTCCCGGCTCATCCACGTTGCCGGCTTTTCGTGCGGAGACGTTAGGCTCTCCCGTGTTTCCGTACAACCCTGTTCTGCCTTTGATATATTCCCGGACTCCGGTCGAACCTCCTCCACTTGTCATTAGCGCGGAATTGGTGTGGCCCCAATCCATCGTAAAATTAAGGCTTCAACATTAAAGTGTTTCGAAGCTCTATCATATACCTTTAGCAGCCGCTGTTTACGCTTCATGCTGACATCTCTGGCAACTATGCAAAACTCGCTTCCGGTGGCTGACTATACCTTGCCGGACAGGATTGGTTACCTGCCGGGTTGTTTCGAGGTGTTTCATTTTATAATATATAGATACGCCTTAAATCCTCACCTCACGGACTTGCACGGCGCAAACGATGTCACTCCTCCTCCCCCCTCCCCGTCAACTCCTGAAACGCCTCCTCCAAACTTTTCTCTTTCTTCTGCATCGACAACACGGTAAGTCCATTACTTACAGCAAACTGGAACAATATGGGTCGGAGATCGGTATCGGATACGGTCTCCACCAGGATTTGGTTTTTATTCAATGCTCTGATGTTCAACACTCCTTCCAGTGCTTCGATCTTCTGCATATCGGCTTCGCGGTCAAACTCAATGACAATGGTTTCCACCTCAGGTTTCAGTCCCGAGGATATCTCACCAGGCAAGCCGTCGGCAACAATTTTCCCCCGGTTGATGATGATCACACGGTCGCAGATGGCTTCCACTTCCTGCATGAGATGCGTGGACAACATCACCGTCTTTTCTTTTCCCAGGTCCACGATCAGGTTGCGGATCTCAATGATCTGGTTCGGATCAAGACCCGAGGTCGGTTCATCGAGGATCAATACCTCAGGATCGTGCAGAATGGCCTGGGCCAGACCCACACGCTGACGATATCCTTTGCTGAGTTCACCGATCCTTTTGTGCTGCTCACGTCCCAGGCCGGTCAGCTCCACAACTTCCGAAATCCTTTTCTTGCCGATTTTCTGTATGGTTTCTTCTCCATCGGACGATTTTTTATGCTGACCTGCATAGATACCCTTCACGAACTCCAGGTATTCACGCACGTACATCTCCACATACAGAGGATTGTCTTCCGGAAGGTAACCGATATGACGACGCACTTCGAGGGATTCCTCAATGACATCCCTCCCTGCAACTGACGCCGTTCCGCTGGTGGGCGGGAGGTAACTTGTGATGATCTTCATCATGGTCGATTTCCCGGCCCCGTTCGGACCAATGAAACCGGCGATCTGCCCCGAAGGGATCTCAAAAGATACATCATCAAGCGCCTTCTGAGAACCGTAATTTTTTGTGATATGCTGAGCTTTTATGGACATAGGATAATTTTTTTATGCAAAATAAGGGATTATTGGGAGATTATGAAGGTGGAAGGGGAATTTTCTGCTAATGGGTTTTTTTATGAAGAGGAGTTGAGGGTTAAGGAAACGACGGGGATGGTAATGAATAGCGGAAGTTGGTTTATCGGTCATGTGGGGTGATGAATTTCGGGGG
>CAZDMY010000445.1:0-2167 GCA_964506405.1 uncultured Dehalococcoidia bacterium
AAGCTCAGCGTGGCTGGCCGGCCTTCCCACTCGATGATCACGGCGCTGATCTCCAGCCACCGCATGCTGTTCAGTTTGTCGACCATACGAAAGAGATAGGTTTCGGGAACCGGTTTGCCCTCCAGCCGGTCCAGGTGATGGTTCACCACCGTTTCCCGGTCTTCGTCATAAATGAAGTCCACAAATGGCGTGGAGGTCATCTCATCGTAGCTGTAGCCGGTCATCTCAAGCGTCTTTGGATTGACATATTTGAGCATGCCGTCCTGGGCCACCAGGATGGCTTCGTTGGCGTTCTCGATCAATTCTCTGTATCGCTGCTCGCTCCGGCCGAGCGCCTCCTCCCACTGCTTTCGCTCGGTGACATCGCGGATAATACCGACCAGTCCGGCTGGTTTTCCGCTGGTGTCGCGGATGAGCCCGTTACTTGCCTCGATATCGAGTATCTGGCCGTCTTTAGCAATCAAGCGGTAGGAAGTCAAAGGCAGCAGCGTATTCTCTTCGGCTGTAGCGTGAATATCTTTCCGGACCGAATTACGATCCGGCGGCATCACAAACCGGAGGACTTCCTCACCTATCAGTTCCTCTTTGCTGTACCCGGTCATTTCTGTCATGGCCTTGTTCATCACGAGTACTTGCCCTTGACTGTTTATCATAACGATGCCATCCCGCGCCGATTCCATCATTGCCTGCAGCCGCTCCTGGCTCTGCCTCAGTTCGTCTGCTGCCTGCCGGGCCTCAGTGATATCCATGAGCACTCCGTAAGCATTCAGCACTTCGCCCTCCCGCTTTCCCGGCCTGGTGGAGGCGCGTACCCAGCGGGTCTGCCCGGATTTAGTGATGGCACGAAATTCCCCGACCGTCTCTTCTCCGTTTAACACTCGGTTATGGCAATCTACGGCTTGCGGAAGGTCATCCGGGTGAATAAATTCGACGAAATTGCGACCGGTGATCTCTTGGACTTCATAGCCGAGGATCTGCTCAACTACCGGGCTGACAAAGCTGATTGTCCCATCCAGTTCACAGACAAATATCACCTCGGCGATATTGTTTACGAGGTCCCGGTATTTCTCTTCGCTCTCGCGCAGGGCCTGCTCGGCAATTTTACGTTCAGTGATGTCCCTGACCATGACCAGGTTAGCGGGTTTGCCCTTGTAATTGATCAGGCCACCGCTGATCTCAGCATCCACCCTGTTGCCCTCCCGGTTTACCAGGGCGCTCTCGTATAGATAGGGAATATTCTCACCTGCCAGCCGGCGCCGGTAATTATCTATCAGTTTTTCCTGTTCGTCCGGGTGAACGTAGTTGATCAAAGAGGTGCCCGCGACTTCTTCCAGGGTGTATCCGAATGCCTCCAAAGCCTGCGGATTGGCGTACTGAATGTTTTCATCCTGGATAATGATAATGAAATCGTTGGCCCGCTCCACCACCTCGCGGAACTGTTCCTCGCTCTCCTGTAGCGCTTCCTGGGCCTGTCTTTGTTCGGTAATGTCATACGAAATGGCCTGGACGGCTGCCACTTCGCCTTCAGGATTTTTAATCGGCTGGATATTGGAACGGAACCAACCCTTTCCATTGGGAAGCAGGACCTCATCTTCCACTTCAAGGCCCTTTTTCGAAACGGCAACCTGGCGGGCCCGCTCCAGGAAAAGGTCGACCGTATCTGGGAAGAATTCGCTCATCGATCGACCTACGACATCCTCGGGCTCCAGACCGAAATTACGGGTTCCCGCTTCATTCATATAAATGATCTTTCCGTCTGTATCGTAAACCGCTAGTATATGCTCCAGATTATTGACCAGCAACCGGTACTTCTCTTCACTGGCGCGAAGCGCCTCTTCCGCCTGCTTACGCGCGGTGATGTCTTCTATCGAGCCCTCCAGGAATCCCTGTTCCGGGTAAATCGTGGCAGAGAACCGAATATTGATATGGCGGCCATCGCCACGGATAATCTCTGTTTCATAGTTGTTGACGGTACCGTATTGCCTCACCGTTTTCAGGAAGTCATTGCGAGCTTGGGGAACGACCCATGACTTGCCGGGATGAAAATCGGCTTTGCAATCCTCAACACTACTATATCCTGCCATCAGTGCATAGGCTTGGTTGACCTCAATCAGGGCACCATCATCAATACGTGTGCGAAATAAGGCAACCTGGGCTTCATCGAACA
>CAZDMY010000446.1:0-1538 GCA_964506405.1 uncultured Dehalococcoidia bacterium
AAACCGGGCTTTTTCCACATTGAGAATCTTCCCTCGCAAGGGAAGAATCGCTTGAAAATCTCGGTCTCGAGCTTGCTTAGCACTTCCGCCGGCGCTATCGCCTTCCACAATGTACAATTCTGATTTACTGGGATCTCGACAGGCACAATCTGCCAGTTTCCCAGGTAACGCTGAGGACTCCAGTAGCCCCTTTCTTCTCGTCATCTCTCGAGCTTTCCGGGCAGCCTCTCGCGCTTTGCTGGCCATTACTGCTTTTTCAATAATGGTTCGGGCAACAGGTGGGTTTTCTTCAAAAAAGTAAGAGAGTTTTTCATGGGTGATACTTTCAACAATACCTCGTACTTCGGAATTACCTAGTTTGGTCTTGGTCTGACCTTCGAACTGAGGCCTGGGCACCTTACAGGAGATAACAGTAGTAATTCCTTCACGACAGTCCTCTCCACTAAGACTGAATTCTGCGTCAAATAATTCATTTTTCTTTCCGTAATCGTTGATTACTCGGGTGAGTGCTCCTTTGAATCCAAAGAGATGAGTTCCGCCTTCATGGGTGTTGATGTTATTGACAAAGGTGAAGATGTTTTCAGTGTAGCTATCGGTATATTGAACGGCGATTTCTATTTGTACTCCTTCTTTTTCTCCCTGGAAATAGATGGGCTGAGGGTAGAGTGGATTTTTATTTCTATTGATGAAGCTGACAAATTCACTCACGCCACCATCATATCGAAAGGAATCATGTTTGCCACTTTTTTCTTCGGTAATCTCAATTTGTAATCCTGCATTGAGAAAGGCCATTTCCCGAATTCGTGTCGCTAATGTTGTGTAGTCAAAATCGACGGATTCAAAGATTTCCGGGTCTGGTTTAAAGATAATAGTTGTCCCGGTTTCTTCTGATGATGGACTATTTTCAAGGGGGGTGACTGTTTTTCCTCGTTCATATTTTTGATAATATTGGGTGTTCTCTCTTCTGATTTGAACTTCGAGATATTCGGAGAGAGCGTTGACGACAGAGACACCGACGCCGTGTAATCCTCCAGATACTTTGTATGCTTGTCCATCAAACTTTCCACCTGCATGAAGGGTGGTTAGCACCAGCTCAACAGCTGGCTTCTTATATTTGGAGTGGAGGTCAACAGGGATGCCCCTTCCGTTATCGGTGACAGTTATTGATCCATTGTTGTTAATAGCAACAACAATATGAGTACAATATCCTGCGAGGGCTTCGTCAATGGAATTATCGATGACTTCGTAGACAAGATGGTGAAGTCCACGTGTATCGGTGCTTCCGATATACATTCCAGGGTTTTTTCGGACAGATTCAAGTCCTTCTAACACCTGGATTTTATCAGCATCATAGGAGCCTTTTTCAGCCTTTTTTTGATTAGACATGGTTATTACCTCAGGGTATAAAGTGTACACTATATTCTGCTAGTTTTTGTGGAATGCTTTTACTCCCATTCTCCTAGGGAAATTTCTCGGAGAAGCATATGGTTTTCAGGCTAATAAATGTTCCTATAAAATATATAAAGCAACGGGTAAGA
>CAZDMY010000446.1:1548-2138 GCA_964506405.1 uncultured Dehalococcoidia bacterium
GTAAGAAAGGTTATATATCAATCTAGTATTTCTGATATCTGAGGAGGCTCTGATGTATAAAAGAATTTGTATGGTTGTATTCTGTATGATATCGCTTTTATTTTTCTGTTATACAGGAGTTGTTCAAGCATCTGATGAAGACCTTGCCGCTCAATATGCACCGATATTGTATTTTGAAGGTGAAGAGACATGTTACCCTGTTGACGTTTCCTATCATATCGAAAATTCTTATTTGTATATGCTTGGGAGTAATGAACCGTTGAGTAGGTCTCCTACTGCTGACGAGTTACAGAATTATACTAACGATGGGTATTATCTAGATAATCAGCGAGGATCGGTTTCTGATACCGGGATTATTTCGGATTATCGGGCAACTACTGGAGACTTGTATACGGTGTATGCCAGAGTAGATTCAAATAGTGGGTCAACAGTGATTCAGTATTGGATGTTTTATGCGTTTAACCGGGGATCCCAGAACCAGCATGAGGGTGACTGGGAGATGGTTCAGGTAGTACTTTCTGCTGGGTCTCCTACACAGGTGATGTATAGTCAGCATCATCTAGGACAACAGGCGACATGGAATCAAGTTG
>CAZDMY010000447.1:0-2135 GCA_964506405.1 uncultured Dehalococcoidia bacterium
CGGGATGGCCGAGTACCTGCTGGCCGAGGAAAAGGACTTAGTCGCCCTGCCGGATAAATTGTCATACTCCGACGGTGCGCAGGTCGCCTGCGGGTTCGGGACGGTTTATGAGGGGCTGGAAAAGGTCGGTGTCAGCGGCAACGATGCGGTGCTGGTTACGGGCCTGGGACCGGTCGGGCTTGCGACTGCGATGCTCTGCCGGGCGATGGGAGCCTCGAACATTATCGGCACCGAAGTCACTGATGAGCGCATTAAGATTGCAAAAGAGATGAAGCTGTTTGACGAAATTCTCAAAGCTGGGCCGGATAACGTGCAGCAGGTAAAGGACCTGACCGGCGGGATGGGCGTGGAGCGTGCATTGGACTGCTCGGCGAATAACAAGGCCCGGCTGACCTGTATCCAGGCAACCCGAAAGTGGGGGAAAATTGTTTTCATCGGTGAGGGCGGCACCTGTGAATTTCAGCCGTCACCGGATATCATCCATGACCAAAAGAGTATCTACGGCTCATGGGTGACTAATCTCTGGCGAATGGAAGACTTGGTTGAGCGGCTCGTCCGGTGGGGAATTCATCCGGCCGAGCTGATTACTCACCGCTTTACCCTGGATGAGGTCAACAAGGCGTATGCGCTGATGGCCAGCGGTAAGTGCGGCAAAGTCGCGGTCGTCTTCGACGAAGAGATTCAGTAACCCATAGTGAAGGTGAACCATGAGTCAAAACAATGACGGAGGAGATAAGGCAAATACTTCAACTCGTGCGAGGGTGATTCCTCGCGGCATTATTTTCCCGTTTATCCTGGTAACGTCGCTGTTTGCGTTGTGGGGTTTTGCCAACGATGTCACCAACCCGATGGTGAAGGCCTTTTCAAAGATTCTGCTGATGAGTAATTTCCAGGGTTCGCTGGTTCAGTTTGCCTTTTACGGCGGATACTTTGTGATGGCGTTCCCCGCCGCGATGTTTATCAAGAAGTTTTCCTACAAGGCCGGGCTTCTGGTCGGGCTGGGTTTATATGCAACCGGTGCGCTGCTGTTTATTCCGTCGAGCATCCTGATGGTGTTCGGACCTTTCTTGGTATCTTACTTTATCATAACCTGCGGGCTTTCCTTTCTGGAAACCAGCGCCAATCCCTACGTGCTTTCGATGGGGCCTGAAGAAACCGCCACGCAGCGGCTGAATTTTTCACAGGCCTTTAATCCGATGGGCTCGCTGCTTGGGATGTTCACGGCCCAGCAGCTCATCCTCGCCAGGTTAAATCCTGCAACCCAAGAGGAACGTGAGCTTATGGATCCCGAAACGCTGCGGCAGGTAACCGCTCATGACCTGGGTATCATTCGCGCGCCCTATGTTACCATCGGTCTGGTCATTGTTATTGTCTTCATTATTATGGCTTTGACAAAGATGCCGTCGAAAGCGGATCGGGACAGGAGACTAAACCTGGGGCCGACTTTCAAACGCCTTCTCACCAATAAACGATACATTCACGGCGTTATCGCGCAGTTCTTTTATGTCGCCGCACAGATTATGTGCTGGACATTTATCATTCATTACGGTACGCAACTGTTCACCTCTGAGAAATATGGAATGTCTGTGCAGGCGGCTGAGGTGCTGTCGCAGAAATATAACATTGCCGCGATGGTCATTTTCTGTATCAGCCGCTTTGTATGTACATTCCTTCTGAAATACATCTGTCCCGGCAAATTACTGATGAGCCTGGCGGTAGGGGGATTTGCCCTCACGCTCGGCACTATGTTTATTCCCGGAATAGCCGGATTAATTTGTTTGGTGTTGATTTCGGCCTGTATGTCACTGATGTTCCCGACGATTTACGGGATTGCGCTGAAGGGACTCGGTGATGACGCCAAGCTCGGGGCGGCTGGATTGATTATGGCGATCCTCGGCGGCTCGGTGATGCCGCCCATGCAGGGCGCCATCATCGATTTGGGGAATGTTTTCTTCCTGTCCGGCGTGAGAGCATCCTTTATACTTACCGCTATCTGCTTCATTGTGATTGCTCACTTCGGCTTCGACACGTATAAAGAGCGATTGAATCAGCACTGGATATGATATATCCTTGCTTAATCGGATAGATGTCTATTTATAACCGGCGGTATGCCAGTCGGGGGCAACTCCGTCTAT